>JAGMES010000125.1 GCA_023128035.1 Halanaerobiales bacterium
ATAAATTTTTACTCGTTAGAGCTGACTTTAATATATTCTACTTGACAAACATCAATTTCTTTGTTATTCTTTTATTAGTGTTTGAAGTTTAAATTGAAAAACTTAATAAATATGCCTTCAGGGTAGGGTGAGATTCCCAATCGGTGGTTAAAGTCCACGAGCTTAATTACGCATATGTTTGCGTATGGCAGATCTGGTTAGATTCCAGAACCGACGGTTAAAGTCCGGATGAGAGAAGGAGAGTGTTGATAAGCATTTATATGCCCTGAAGAGATTAGTTTCTTCAGGGTTTTTTATTTTATTATTAAGGAGTGGGATGTTATGAAAATTAGTACAAAAAAAATGGTTAGGATGGCTATTCTTGCAGCGATGTCAATTTTTCTGGTTATGAATATTCATTTCCCAATTATTCCTGCAGCTCCGTACTTAGAATATGATCCAGCAGATATTCCAATCTTAATTGGAACATTTATGTATGGACCTGTGACAGGAATATTAATTACCCTTGTGGTTTCTTTAATTCAAGCTATGACTGTTAGTGCAGCAAGTGGTTGGGTTGGTGCTGTTATGCATGTCATTGCAACTGGTACATTTGTTTTAGTAGCAGGAACGATTTATCAAAGGAAACGTAATTTTTTGGGTGCGGTTATTGCGCTAATATTTGGTTCGATATCAATGGCTTTAATTATGATTCCAGCAAATCTTTTCTTTACAGTTAGATTTTGGGGAACACCTTATGATGCAGTTAAAGGGATGATTCTCCCAATTCTTATTCCGTTTAATTTAGTTAAAGCTGGTATTAATTCGGTCGTTACCGTTACGGTTTATAAGGCTATTGCAAATACTTTAAGAAAATCATCTAAAAAGTCGGTTAGCGAAACTAAAATTGTATAATAGGTGTTTTAAAGGTCTGAATTTTTTTCAGACCTTTTTTAGTAAAAAACGTAATTGTTAAAGGAGTTATTTTAGGGGTGTATAATATAGTTATATATAAAGTTTCTGAAAGGAGAATTTGAATGAAAGAAAAGATGTTTAAAGTATTAGAAACCTTGAAAAAACATAATGTGGATTATGCTGATATTCGATTCAATGATATCATTAAAGAAAATTTGAGTACAGAAAATTGTAAAGTAAGTGATCTATCCATATCACGTAGTCAAGGTTATGGAATTCGAGTGTACTTGGATGGTTCGATGGGTTTTGCTAGTTCTCAGGAGTTGTCTAAAATAGAAGAAACAGCCTTTAAAGCATTGGAGATTGCTAAAGCTAGCCGGCTGGTTCAGAGAGAAAAAATTATGTTAGCTGAGAAAGAAGTTATTGTTGATCATTATGAAACACCAATTGAAATAGATCCTTTTACTGTATCGAAAAAAGATAAATTAGAATTACTCTTTAATGCAGAAGCTGAAATGAGAAAACATGCTAACCTTTTTATGACTCAGGGGAGTATGGATTTTAGACGTGAAAAGAAAATTTTTGCTGATACTGAAGGTTCATATATTACTCAAAGTTTATATGAATCGGGTTGTGGAATTACAGCAATAGCGGTTAATGAGAAAGATATGCAAAAGCGTACATATCCTAATTCTTTTAGGGGAAATCATGGAACAGCAGGTTATGAATATATATTAAAACAAAAATTAGTAGAAAACGCTAGAAGAGTTGCTGAAGAAGCTGTTGCTATTCTTAATGCTGAAGAGTGTCCTTCAGGAGTTTATGACATTATAATTGACGGTTCTCAATTAGCATTACAGATTCATGAAAGTATAGGACATCCGATTGAATTAGATCGTGTTTTTGGATCTGAGGCAGGTTATGCAGGAACGAGTTTTATTAATCCTGACATGATTGGATTCAAATATGGTTCTGAATGTGTAAATGTAGTAGCTGATGCTAATGTAGAAGGAGGCTTGGGAACTTTTGGTTATGATGATGATGGTGTGAAGGGTCAAAAAACAGAGATTATTACAAAGGGAGTTTTTAAGAATTTTATTAGTTCTCGAGATACTGGGTATAAACTAGGTCAACTGTCCAATGGCGCTAACCGAGCAGATGGATGGGGAAGGATGCCAATAGTACGGATGACAAATATTAATCTATTATCAGGTGATTTAGAATTGGATGAATTGATAGCAGGAATAGATTATGGTTTTTATTTTAATACTAACAAAAGTTGGAGTATAGACGATAAGCGTTTAAATTTCCAGTTTTCATGTGAGCTTGCTTTTGAAATTAAGGATGGTAAATTGACAGGTAAGATCTTTAAAAATCCACTTTATACAGGGATTACTCCTGAGTTTTGGGGTTCATGTGATGGTATAGCTAATGAAAAATTCTGGAAAATGTATGGAACACCTAATTGTGGTAAAGGTCAGCCAATGCAAGTAGCTCATGTAGGCCATGGCACTGCTCCAGCAAGGTTTAGAAAGATTAAGGTAGGTGTAGCTGATGTTAAGTAAAAATCTGTCTTATGATATTATAGATTTTGTTATCAAAGAGGCTGAAGGTTATGATACACAAGTTATAGTTTTCTCTTCTGAAGAGGGTTTAACTCGTTTTGCGAATTCTGAAATTCATCAGAATGTTTTTCAAGATGAAACGACGGTATCTATAACGATTTTTGATGGAAAAAAACAAAGTAAGATCAAAACCTCTCTTTATAACGAAGATGGATTAAGGGAGACTGTGAAAGATGCACTTACTAATTTGGAGTTTCTTCTAGAAGGAGAGTTAGAACTACCTTTGATTTCTTCTCCTGAGTTGATTGAGAATGATGATTATAGCAACGATTTAGTTAATTTATTTGGTATAGAGGAAAGGGCTAAAGTTATCCAGAAGGGAATTAACATTTTGGAAACAGGTTATAAAGCCTATGGTGCTTTATCTTATAAAGAGAAGAATCTCGCGTATGGAAATTCTACAGGGATTAAACGTTATAATAGAATTAATAGTTTAGAATTTTCAACTTTAATTATCTCGGAAACTGGAGGTTCAGGCTATGCAGAATTTCTCTCCAATCGCATAGAAGATATTGATATTATTGGCGGTTTTAAAACTGCTTATGATAAAGCAAAGATGAACAAAGATCCTGAAGGTTTAGAACCAGGTGCTTATACTGTTATATTAGAACCTCTCGCAGTTGGGGACATTCTTACCTATTTTGCTTATATCGGTTTTAGTGGTAAGAGTATTCAAAACGGTAGTAGCTTCTTGATAGATAAAAAAGGTAATAAAATCTTTGATGAAAAGATTACCATTATTGATGATTATACTGATGAGAATACTATTTCTTTGCCTTTTGATTTTGAAGGTACACAACGGCAAAAAGTGAAAATTATTGAAAATGGTGTAGCGAAAGATTTATTATATGATCAAGCCAGTGGAATTAAAGATGGAGTAGATTCTACCGGTCACTCTTTAAATGTGGTTGATTTAGGCGGATTACCTTGTAATCTTGTTATGTCATCAGGGGATCAGAGTGTAGAAGAGATTATCCAGAATACAGAAAATGGTTTATTGATAACACGGTTCCACTATATGAATATTATTGATCCTCGTAAAGGAATATTGACTGGTTTAACAAGAGATGGGGTCTTTAAAATAGAGAAGGGAAAAATTGTTGGTGCCATTAAAAACATGCGCTTTACAGAAAATATGATGGAAGCTTTTAATCGTGTAGAGGCTATTTCACAGGAACGTGCACGGACGCTTTTTGCAGATGGTAATTTCAATTATTACGTCCCTGCACTTAAAATTAATGGTTTCCATTTTACAGGTAAAACTGAAGCATAAAAGCTTGAAGAATTAATAGAAATCTGATTTAGAGTGCGTAAAAGCACCCCTTTTTGTAAACATTAAAGATAATGTTTACAAAAAGGGGTAATTTTATTAGTCAACAATATACTTTAAGAGACCGCTCAGTTTCCCAATTAATTAGCGAAGAAATTAATAATCTAAAGGAAAATTTTGATAATGAAAAGAGACGAATTGATGGTATGGATACAGTGAATAGAATTGCTACATTAAATTTATGTGAATATGAAGATGCACTGAATCGAGCTTTTCAAACACCAGAAAAAGTTTAGAATCATAACTTTCTCAGTTGAGTTAATTATGAATAAAAATGAATAAAATTGTTCACAGGGTTAAATAAGATATAAAGATGGTTCTGAGTTAATTAATTTAAACCATTTTTATATCTTATTTAACCCTTCTTTTTTTTTAAAAAAAAAGAAGGGTTGAGAATCCTAAAAATAGAATATATATATAATCATTAAGGTTATTATAAAAAAGCAGGGAGGAGTAATTAAATGTATGATTTAATGATCGAAAATGGGTACATTATTGATGGTACAGAGAATTCTGGCTATATAGCTGACATAGGTATTCTGAACAAAAGAATAGTAAGTATTGGCAATTTAAAATCAGAAAGTGCTGAAAAAAAAATTGATGCAACTAACAAGGTAGTATCACCTGGTTTTATAGATATTCATAGTCATTCTGATTTTAATATTTTAAATGCCCCTTTTGAAAGCAATAAAATTTTTCAAGGAATTACTACTGAAGTAACGGGTCATTGTGGTTACTCACTTTTTCCCGTCACGAAGGAAAGTTTACCTCACTTTGAATTACTATTGAAATCAAATAATATAAAATTGAATATTGATTGGCTTTCAGCAAAGGATTGTTTAAACAAAGTTGATTTACAGGGAATAGGTGTAAATTTCCTATCTCTTGTTGGACATGGTATTCTAAGAATGCTTGTAATGGGATTTCAAGCAAGAAAGGCATCTGAGGAAGAAGTAGAGAAAATGAAGAAATTGTTAGTAGAAGTAATGGAAGATGGAGCTTATGGGTTAAGTACCGGATTGGGTTATCCTCCTGGATGTTTCGCAGATACATCTGAATTGATTGAATTAGCTAAAGTAGTAAAAAGATATGACGGTGTTTTTACGTGTCATTTGAGAGATCAGGGTGATCATCTTATTGAATCTGTAAAAGAGATAATAAAAGTTGCTGAAGAATCAGGTGTTGCTGTTGATATTTCACATATTAAATCTATGGGTAAGAAAAATTGGGGAAAAGTAAAAGAAGCATTGGAACTGGTTGAAGAAGCAAGAAAAAGAGGAGTTAATATAATTTGCGATTTCTACCCTTATATTGGCACAAATGAACCCTTGATTTCACTTTTACCTAAATGGATGCATGAAGGTGGTAATGAAAAATTAATAGAAAGATTGAAAGATGAAAAGATTTTAAAGGATTTAGAGATAGAAATGAGAGAGAAAGATGCAGACTATTGGAGTAGCATTATTATTGCAGAAGTAAAGAGTGAAAAAAATAAAAGTTTAGAAGGTATGACGGTTGCAGAAGTTTCTGATTTATGGGATAAAAAACCAATACATACTGTATGTGAATTATTATTAGTAGAATATTGTTCAGTAAGTGTCATTTGTAAAGTAACTTGTGAAGAAGATTTAAAATATGTTGCAAAAAAACCTTTTATAGCAATAGGTACTGATGGTTTTGCTCTGCCTGATAATATTTATGATTATAAAGGGCATCCAAGGAATTTTGGAACTTTTCCACGCTTTTTGGGCAAATTGATTCGTGAAGAAGGTGTGGCTACATTAGAGGAAGGTATAAGGAGAATTACATCTCTTCCAGCAATATTTCTAGGAATAAAGGAACGTGGATTACTGAAGGAAGGTATGTATGCAGATATTGTGATTTTTGATGATGAGAAGATTAGCGATAGAGGTACCTATGAAAATCCAGGTCAATATCCTGAAGGAATAGATTATGTGATTGTAAATGGAAATGTTCAAATTGAAAATGGTAACTATAATCGAAAATCTTGTGGCAAAGTATTGAGAAAAAAATAGGAGGATGAGTGAATGAAGGATTATTTCAATCTAGCTAATAGTAGTCAATTATATGTTTGGGGTTTTTTTATATTATTTATTATTTTTATCCAGGCGATCTTATTTATACGTTTAGCTTGGAAGGAAGGAAAGCGAATTGGTCTTAATAGTAAGAAAATGTTAAGTGGATTAAGAGCAGGGATTATTTCTGCAATTGTACCTTCGATTGCGATTGTGCTGACTTTTATGGCAATGATTCCTGTATTGGGAATCCCTGTTCCATGGATTAGATTATCCGTGATAGGTTCTGGGCCATATGAATTACTTGCAGCGGGCATTGGTGCCGAATCGATGGGAGTAAGTGGTCTAGGGGGAGACGGTTATACGGCTCAGGTTTTTGCTAATTCTGTTTGGATAATGACAATTGGTGCGATGTGGTCAAGTTTAATTGTATTTTTCTTTCTAAAAAAAATAAAGAAAGGTTATCAAAGGATTGAAAAGCGTGATGCTCAATGGATGAAAATCATTTCAAATGCAGCTTTTTTTGGTGTAATCTCAGTTTTTATAGCCGCACCTATTACCAAAGGAGGTTTGCCATTACTGACCTTAATTTCAGGGGCAATAATAATGAGTATTTGTGCATTGCTTGTGGTGAAATGTAAAATGACTAAATTAAAAGAATTTGCACTTGCTATCAGCATGATAGGCGCAATGTTTTCTGCGATATTATTTTCATAATATTTTAAGAAAGGTGGTATAAAAATGATAACACCTGAAGAAAAATTTGAAAATTCAGTACATAAAATCGGAAGGATAACTATTTTAATAATAATCATATCTGTATTAATCGTTCCTGTTTTTATATGGATGTTTTATGGAATTTTTCCTCCACTAAATAGCTTGGTAAAAGGAATTATAACTATTTCATCTTTCATGATCCCTCTTTCAATAGCAGAAATACTTTCTTTTTATCCTATATTAGGTAGTAGTGGTATTTATATGGCTTATACAACTGGTAATATTGCAAATTTGAAAGTCCCCAGTAGTGCAATAGGCATGGAAGTTGTGAATGTAGAACCTGGAACAAAAGAGGGGAATATCATATCTATTATTGCTATGGCAGGTTCTGTTATAGTGTCAGAACTCTTGTTGCTAATAAGTATGATCATGATAGTTCCTATATCAGAAAAATTGACTAATTCAATATTTCAACCAGCTTTTGAACAAATTTTACCTGCTTTATTTGGAGCTTTAGGTGCTTATTACATTTTTAAAGAATGGAAATTAGCAGTTGTTCCTTTGGCAATTAGTATAGTATTTTATTTAATTGGTGACTTTCCAACAGCTATAACAGTACCTATTTGTGTGTTAAGTTCAATTTTAGGAGCAAAATATTTATACAAAAAGGGTCAAATTTCTGCAACTTAAAGATAAAAAACCTCTTAATAACTATTGAATAATCATTGTGATGATGCTATAATGATTAGTGTCTTTATGAATCATACAGTATTAGGAGGTAAAAAATGAAAAACGCTGCAGCACAAATTGCCGAAGAAAGGGCAATAGTTATTAAGGATAACTTTGCGAATCCGGCTCCTTTGGGCTTAATGGGATTTGGTATGACAACTGTTTTGTTGAATTTGCATAATGCTGGTTTTTTTAAGTTAGGTGGAATGATTTTAGCAATGGGTATTTTTTATGGAGGAATTGCTCAAGTTATTGCAGGAATAATGGAATGGAAGAAAAATAACACTTTTGGAACGACTGCATTTACATCCTATGGTTTTTTTTGGATGTCCTTTGCTGGGTTATTAGTGTTTCCTAAAATGGGACTGACCCCTGTACCAGAAAATAGCGCAATGGTTGCATATCTTTTTATGTGGGGACTTTTTACTCTATTTATGTTTATTGGAACTTTAAAGCAAAATAGAGCTATGCAATTTGTTTTTGGTTCATTGACGTTATTATTCTTTTTATTAGCATTGGGAGATGCAACTCATAGCACAATGATTAAGCAAATCGCTGGTTATGAGGGAATTATTTGTGGATTGTCTGCTATTTATACTGCACTTGCACAGGTATTGAATGAAGTATATGGGAAAAATATACTTCCACTTTGATCAGTAAAAATAAATAATTTTTTCTTGTTCTTATAAATTAAGAAAGCAGTCAGGAAAGGTTTCTTCACCCTGACTGCTTATTATTTGTTTTGCAATAATGTAGGATGTATATAATGGGAATAAGTTGGGCATTAAATACATTAGTGTTGTATAGTATTATGTGTTTGTGATAATCATATTTTTATAATGTTTTTTGTAATAATATTTTCATAATTGGTAACAATATTAGTACATATACTTATAAAAATATTAGGGTCGACTTATGATTTATAGAAAAGAAAGGGGAAAAAAGTATGCAAAAAATAAGATTCGAAGATTTAAATCTGTCAAAGAATATAAACAAAGCAATCCAAGACATGGGTTTTGAGGAGGCTACTCCGATTCAGACTCAAGCAATTCCTCCATTATTAGAAGGGAAAGATGTAATTGGTCAATCCCAGACTGGTACTGGCAAGACAGCAGCATTTACGCTACCAATTTTAGAGATGGTAAATCCTGATCTAAAAAAAGTTCAAGCATTGATTTTATGCCCTACAAGAGAATTGGCAATTCAGGTTGCTGAAGAGGTAAGAAAACTAGCGAAATATACTCGTATTGTTAATTTACCTATTTATGGAGGTCAACCAATAGATCGTCAAATTAGAGCATTAAAAAAAGGAGTACAGTTAGTAATTGGTACACCTGGTCGAGTAATGGATCATATGAGACGACGCACTCTTAAAATGGATCATGTAAAAATGGTAGTTTTGGATGAAGCAGATGTAATGTTAGATATGGGTTTTAGAGAAGATATTGAAACAATCTTACAAGATATTCATGAAAGACAAACAATATTATTTTCTGCTACTATGCCAAAGCCAATTTTAGATCTTACAAAAAAATATCAAAAGAATCCTGTGTTTGTTAAGGTAGTTCATAAGATATTGACAGTTCCAAGTATTGAGCAAGTTTATTTTGAAGTAAAACCAAGAACTAAATTAGAGATTTTATCACGTTTGATTGATATGTATAACCCTAAATTGGCATTAGTATTTTGTAATACTAAAAGGCAAGTAGATGAACTGGTTACTAAACTTCAAACTAGGGGATATTTTGTAGATGGATTACATGGGGATTTGAAACAAACTCAAAGAGATAGAGTTATGGCTAACTTTAGAAGAGGTACTGTTGAAATTTTAGTTGCCACCGATGTAGCAGCGCGTGGAATTGATGTTGATGATATTGAAGTAGTTTTTAACTATGATGTTCCACAAGATTTAGAGTATTATGTACATCGAATTGGTAGAACTGGAAGAGCAGGAAGAGAAGGTAAGGCGTTTACTTTTGTTGTTGGAAAGGAAATTTACAAACTACGAGATATTCAAAGATATACTAAAACAAAAATTACTCGGCGTGATGTACCATCTATCAGTGATGTTGAAGAGATAAAATCAAACATATTTTTAGACAATCTAAGAGAGATTATTGATGAAGGACAGTTAGGAAAATATGTTAGATTAATTGAACGGTTATTAGATGAAGATTATACCTCTATGGATATTGCAGCAGCATTGTTAAAATTATCTTTGAGTGATGATAAGAAAGAAGAGATTGACTTTCAACCTGATTTTGAAAATACTGGCGCAGAACCAGGTATGGTAAGATTATTTATAAATGTTGGAAGAAAGCAAAAAGTTCAAGCACGAGATATTGTTGGTGCAATTGCTGGAGAAACAGGTTTGTCTGGTAAATTAATTGGATCTATTGATGTTTATGAAAAATATACTTTTGTTGAAGTTCCTAAAGAATATGTAAAAGAAGTTTTGATGATTATGAAAAATAATCGTATAAAGGGAAATCAGATAAATATAGAACCTGCAAATGGGAAATAAGATAATGTTCAAGGATATTTTTTAAATAATTGGCAATATATAGATTTTTCAAATCGCTGGGTAAATAGCCCAGCTTTTCTTTTTATTTTGCAGGACTTTCTTTTGAAAATCTTGAAATAAGAGATGTAATAACGGAGTTATTGCATCGACTTTAATTTAGAAAAGAGGTTGAATTATGAGAAAGAATGGGTCTGATGGTAGATGGTTTGGAATTCTTTTAATTATGTTAGGAGCTATTTTATTATTAGGTAGATATAATCTAATCTCTGGTGATCATTTTTTGTATTTTATAGCAGGTGGATTTTATTTTGCATATTTCACTTTTGGTGGTTCCAGGCATTATGGAAATATAGGTTTTTTAATTCCTGGAAATGTTTTATTTGCAATTAACCTTTTTGCGAATCTGGAAAATGTGAGGTTCTTTGATAATTTAGGAGGAGGAATGTTTTTTATCTTTTTAGCTATAGCTTTTCTTGTTGTTTATTTACATACAAGAACTTTTCATGATGAAGATTGGGGAGCACGGAGTTGGCCACTTTTTCCAGCAGGAGGGTTAACATGTTTTGGTATCTTAATAATTTTAAGTGAGCAGTTTGAATTTATCAATATTGGTGAGTTATTTGGTTATCTGAGTGGAATAATATTAATTGGGGTTGGGTGTTTTCTCTTCATTAAAGGTAAGCAGATAAAGAGGAGTGAAGAGGATTGAGAAAACTAGAGGTTAGTATGTCTAAAGCAGGTAAAGAAATTAATAAGATATTAGATATTTTGGATGAAACTTACCCAGATGCTAAATGTGAATTACATTACACTACGCCATTTGAACTTCTTATAGCCACAGTTCTGAGTGCGCAAACAACTGATAAAAAAGTTAATGAAGTTACAAAGACTCTATTTGCGAAATATTCTTCTCCAGAGGATTATTTGAAAGCTGATCAACTGGAGTTGGAGCATTGTATTCGAGAAATCGGGCTATATAGAAATAAGACGAAAAATATTAAAAAGTTGAGTAAAGTTTTAGTAAATGAGTATAATGGTGAGATTCCAGATAGTAAAGAAAAACTGATGAAACTGGCGGGAGTTGGAAGGAAAACCGCAAATGTAGTTTTAAGTAATGCTTTTAATGTACCTGCTATAGCTGTAGATACTCACGTTTTTAGGGTTTCTAATAGAATCGGTATTGCTAATGCTGAGAATGTTCTAAAAACTGAAGAACAATTGCAAAATGCTATACCAAAAGAGAGATGGTCAAAAGCACATCATTATCTAATCTTTCACGGTAGAAGAATATGTAAAGCAAGAAAACCTAATTGTGAGGAATGCCCATTAGCAGGATATTGTGATTATTACATTGACTCTAGATGATAAAAATAGGAGGAATTATTGTGAGAAAGAACTTATTAATTACATTATTACTTTGTTTGTTTTTAGCTACTTTACCAAGTTTCGCAGAAGAAAATCTCTTGATTCAAAATAGTGGTGGCGGTGGGATGATAGAGGTATTACAGATTGATATGGTTGAACTTAACTCACTTTTAACCCAAAATGGATACAATTCTTTCGGATCGACAATGATTATCTTTGGTGGAGGATTATTAGCTCAGAATGACAAAAATCTTCGATATAGTAACTTTGGGGCCAGTGGTTCACTTTCTTCAACCGCGGAAAATGGTCAATATGCTAATTTATCCTTTACTCATGGTGGTTTTGGTTTGGATAAAATTTTTACACTGTCAGATTTTATTGGGTTTAGCTTAGGAGGTTCTGCGTCTTTAGGAAAGTATAAATTGGAACTTATAAAAGATACTGCTACTGATATTGAAGATGGCATTAGTAATTCTTATCAAACGGTAATGACAGTTCCAGTATTCATGATTAAACCTCAGGTAGGGGCATCTTATTCTATTAAGCGTTATATGGATTTGGAAGTGAAAGCAGGTTATTATTATTCACATATTCTTGGAAACTGGAAACAAGGAAAGAATCCACTAGAAGGAAATCAGCCTTTAGAGCAGATGCATGGATTTTCTCTTCTGGTAAATCTGAATTTTGGATTTTAGTTGTGAAGTGGAGCTAAGCCAAGTTAAGGGTCAAGGT
>JAGMES010000126.1 GCA_023128035.1 Halanaerobiales bacterium
CTACCTATAAGGAATTGAAACTCTGGTTTAGTGTGCCTTGGTAATAAGGTAACTGCGTTTATAGTCTACCTATAAGGAATTGAAACTAAATTTTTAATCACATCCCAAAGCCAAATAATAGTTTATAGTCTACCTATAAGGAATTGAAACTTGTGTGGTTTTATCTATATTGCATACCTATTATAAAGTTTATAGTCTACCTATAAGGAATTGAAACTATTTATACCGGGCGAGTAAGTTCTGTGGCCGTAGTGTTTATAGTCTACCTATAAGGAATTGAAACTATAAAACTCTTAGTATGTGTACAAATGGAGAAAAGTTTATAGTCTACCTATAAGGAATTGAAACATGCAATAGGTAAAAAACGTAGTCAAGGATACGGGTTTATAGTCTACCTATAAGGAATTGAAACCCTGTAGTTCTCCAGCCTTCCGCGTTCGATACAAAAGTTTATAGTCTACCTATAAGGAATTGAAACATGATTTAAGAAGCAAATACGGAAGTTCAGAGATTAAAGTTTATAGTCTACCTATAAGGAATTGAAACTGAGTTGTCGTAAGTCGGCAATACTCTAGATATACTGTTTATAGTCTACCTATGAGGAATTCTTAATTTTTTGATAGAAAAGCAACAATTAAACAATAAACGCTTGAAGATAAAAATTGATAGCCTTGTCCAAAATATTTTTAGCAATTTCAGAATTTTTGCAGGAATATTCTGCTTTTTGACGAAAAATATAAGTAAAGTCAAAGTTTAAATTCTCATAGTAGAGTTTAAAGAGTCAAATTAATTTCTAATAAACAACGGGTGATTTTTTTTACTGTCTATTGGCAATATTTATAATAATAAGTAAAAACATAAATTAGTTATTTAATCTATTCAAAAATATAAATGTTTATAACGTGACACTCTTATTGAACTATATAATTGTCAAAAATAAAGGAGGAATTTGATTTGCGGGTAATTTTTGAATTTGATTCTCCAAATGAAATTGTTCTACCAATACACCATAATCATATAGTGCAGGGATTAATATATAATTTATTTTCAGACAAATCCTTTGCTGAATTTTTGCACAATGAAGGGTATAAGTGGAATAAACGTAAGTTTAAATTATTCTCTTTTTCGCGTCTAATGGGAAATTTTAAAATTGAGAAACAAAAAAAACTTATTATTTTTAAATCACCTATAAAATTGGTTATTACTTCTTGTAAAGAAGAAATTATTAAAAATTTAGCTTCAACAGTTATAATGAAAAATACTATACGTTTGGGCAAACAGGATGTATGTTTAAAAGAGATGCGGTTTCAAGATTTTGATATAGTGAACGAAAAAGTTTGTATAAATATGTTATCTCCAGTAGTTACTTATAGAACTGATGAAATAGATAATAAAAAAAAGACTTATTATTATTCACCATGGGAGGCAGAATTTGAAGAACAGATAAGAAGAAATCTTCTAAAAAAATATGAAATAATAGCGAGACGAGAAGCTTTATCGAAAAGTTTCAAAATTAAGCCACTATTTCGAGAAGGTTCTTCTAAACCAAATATTATTTATTATCGTAATTATATAATTAAAGGGTGGTCAGGAAAATTCGAAATATCTGGGGATATGGAACTGATTAAATTAGCTTATGATACTGGATTAGGTTCAAAAAACTCCCTTGGTCACGGATGTTTTGAAATAATAAAATAATTTGATAGTAACTTTAGCTGTCGGAAAGAGAAAAAAGGAGGGAAAGTGATTGAATTTACCACATGTTACTGCAAGAATTGGAAAGAGTATTGCAGGAAATGATCTTTTAACTTCATTATATGCAAATTTAAAAGGGAAATATAGAGAGCAAGACGAACTTTATGCAGTCTATTTAATATTTGATCTTGAAAAAAAATCAATATATTTTGATGAAGTATTTCCTTATACTGAAAATACGAGAAAACGTAATCTATTTTTTGGTAATAATTCGGCTGCTTCAGCTCAATATTATCTTGTGAGAGAAGTAAGTGGGTTACATTATCTTTTGGGAAGTGTTTTGAATGATTTAAAGATGGAACTTGAGAAAAATGACATGAAAGATTGTGAACTAGCAAATATTTTAGTCGATTTGGATTCAGAAAAATTGATTCATACTACTGGAAAAAAAGGAAAGGGAACTGTTAATCTTGATAAATTTATTTTTACATATGATAATTCCAAAAAAGATGTAAAGTTATTTGGAGATAACAAAAATATAGAACTCGATGGTAACAAAATAAATTATGAGGATTTTGTAAAACTGGCAATAGGATATGAGGCAAAGAATAAACGCCTTGTTATGATTATTCCAAAAGTTGTTACTAAAGATGGTAATGAGGTTGTACTATCAAAGCTTGAAAGTTTTAAAAATTTAGTATTATTGAATAATAACTTAGTTATGAATAATAAAGATACTGGTAATAAAAAAAGTTCTTTAATATGCTATATTTGTGGTGAAGAAAAAGATGATGTAAAATGCAGTGAATATCTAACCAAATTAAGACGAGATGGGATTAACAAAATTTTTACTACGACTACTCTTAATTCTGCAAAGATGTTTGAAAAGAAAAAATATTCAGAAAGTTATTCTGTATGTAGTAGTTGCTATAGAGATTTGATTGCAGGAGAAAAGTTTATTAATGATAAACTTCAGACCAGGATAGCTAATGAGCGTACATTTCTTATTCCTGAAGGGATCATTAATGATTTTGATTATGCCAATGTTGAAAAAATAAAAGAAGGTATCGATTTATGTTTTAATCCTAGAGATGCTCAGATATTTACTGAGAATATAAAAGAAGAACATCATTACTTAAATGATGACAATTGGTACAATTTAAATTTCATTATCTATACAACTGATGGTAATTCAGTATCCGTACTTCAAACAATTGAAGATGTATCCAATATATATTTTGATAAAATCAATGATCTATTAGCTGAAATTTCTGATGATATGCCATTTATTCAATCTATGAACCTTGGTTCTCTTTATGGGATGATTCCTGTCAGGAAAAATAAATCGGGAGAACAGTTGAATGTAAATAGAGTTTTGACTTTTTATAAGTCTATTTTGAATAAAAATCCGATTAGTTCATCTACTGTTTTTGCTTATGCATCAGAAGCGTATGATAAAGGCGTAAGGCAAATTTTAAAAGGTAACCCTACTAATTATGATAATTTGGGGGTAAGATTTTATAATGAAAATTCTCTAGATTTTTATTTTATGAGATTGAGTTTTAAATATATTGCTGTATTACAATTTTTACAAAATTTAAACTTACTATCAAAACAAATTTTTACAAAGATAGATGGGGGAGGGTGGAATATGGAAGAAAAGAAATTCAACAATGATTTTGAAGCTATCAAAGATTTTCTTGAAACTCAGGGTTTTACCAAAGAAGCAAAGGCTCTTTTCTGCTTGGGCACACTAATTAAGAAAGTAGCTACTGAACAGTATAAGAGCAAACACAAAAATAAGCCTATTTTAAAGAAGATTAATTTTCAAGGTATGGGTTGGAAAGATGTAATGAGACTTTATACAGATGTTGTTGAAAAACTTAGACAGTATGAAAAAATGACTTTGGATAATGAAAATATTATGTCATTGTTCCATACTAATATAGGTATTATGAAAGCGGAAGACTGGAAATTTGATGATCATGAAAATGTATTTTACATAATGGCTGGTTATTCGTTCATGGTAGGTTTAATGGGTACTAAAGAAAAATCAAAGGATAATAACGATTCAATAGAGGGAGGAAAAGATCATGATTAATAAAAATAGTGAATTTATTTTTGGATTTGAGGCGATGATGTCTAATCCGAATGGCGACCCCGATCAAGAAAATAAACCTAGAATGGATTATGAGACTTCTACATTATTAGTGAGTGATGCTAGAAGAAAGAGAGACATTAGGGACTTTTTATTCAATAAAGGTTATAAAATATTTGTTAATACACTCAATAATAAAAAAGTGCCTATGGATGTTATGTTAAGTAATGTTATCGAAGAGTTTTTAACATCTGATGAAAAAGTAAAAGATCTTTTGGACAGTTGTGAAACTCTTAAAAAATGTTGGCCTTTGGGAAATGATATAGATAAATATTTAGAAAACTATAAAAATTTTAAAAAAGATAAAAAGAAAAAATCTGAGTTTGCTGATTTTAATAGTCTTTTCGTTTCACGGATTATAGAAAATGAACTTATTGATATCAGAATGTTTGGAAGTGCGATGGCAATCGAGGGAGTTTCAAAGACATTTACTGGACCCATTCAGATGACATGGGGGTATTCTCTTCATCCATGTGAACTAGTTAAATCTAATACAATAACAACTATTATGAATGATGATAGTTCAACGTTTGGAAAGAAATATCAAGTGTATTATGCACTTGTAGCTCATCATGGAACAGTTAATAAGTTTGCAGCTAAACATACTGGAATGAGAGAAGAAGATAAAGTTTTATTTAGAAAAGCATTAACTCAGGGAATGATGAATAATCTTTCTGAGAGTAAACAAGGTCAAACCCCATTATTCTATTTAGAAATAATATATAAAGAAGATTTTGATGGATATTTAGGTGATCTAAGAAGGTTTATTAAAGTTGATTTTAACGAAAGTAGCGCAATTAGAAAACTACAGGATTTAACACTTGATTTTTCAAAACTGACAGAAGTAATTGGTGAACTTAAAGAAAAAGGATATGTAGAAAAAGTGATCGGTTGGGTACATCCTTATGCCCCAATGGAGCATTTAGTTAATTTACCTGAATTAGAAAATGTAGATTTATGGCAAACTGTCCTTGAGAATAAATAGGAGGCAACAGGTTATGGAGGTATTATCGTTTCATTTAAAAGGTAAAATGGGTCATTTTAGACGGTATTATTCGAATTCATCTGCACTTACCTATACTATTCCTCCTAGAACTACAGTGGCTGGCATCATTGCTGGAATATTGGGAATGGAAAGAGATAGTTATTATGATTTATTTAATCTATCAAATTGTAATATAGCTATTGGTCTTGGAGAACCTGTTCGGAAAATTATTCAAAAAATGAATTTGTTAATGGTCAAAAGTGTTAATGATTTAAACGGTTCAAAGGAAAATCATAGTCAATGTGCTACAGAATTTGTGATTCCTGAGAATATACGTAGTGGAGAAATTGATTATAAGATATGGATAAGTCATAATGATCCAAATATAATGAATAAACTGCGACAATCCTTGGAAATTCAAGGAGGATGTTATCAA
The DNA here is from genome assembly GCA_023128035.1 of Halanaerobiales bacterium. The sequence continues at coordinate 5,275 of JAGMES010000126.1, forward strand.
AGTACTGGAATTTCAGTTGCTCTTGGTAGTGCTCAAAATCTTGGATGGATTAAGTATGAGGGCTGTTCCACAGGAGAAGTCAAAAAAAATGATAATGCTGTTTTTATAGATTCAGTAATACCTATTGATAAGATTCAAGAACTATCAATTTTTGGAAATGAAAATGCTCAGTTGATAAAAGAAGAGTTGTGTCTTGAATTTGATATGTCTAGAAAGATAACAAAGGATGGGAAAAAATTTATGATTATCAATAAAACTGGGTTGCCCATCAAAGCCGTTGTCCATGAATATATAAGCATAAATAATGAGAATATTATTTGGATGAACTAACATTGAGCATTTATTTGCTCAATGTTTTTATAGGAGATGATTTCATGAAATATTACGCACATTATGATATAAATGATCCATCCAAAAATCAGGAACTTAATGATCATTTATTGAATACAAAATTAATGATGGAAGGAAGTATAGTTCCCTGTGTACATTTTGGAAATATAAAATTTCCCGAAATTAAAGATAAAAGCGAATTGATAGCTGTATTTCACGATTTCGCAAAATATCTAAAAGTATTTCAGGATTATCTTCTGCATCGAAAAGAATCAAAATTTAAAAACCATGCTCATTTATCTGCTTTAATTTTGTATAATTTGCTTAATGAAGAACTTCAAAGTGAAACTAAAATTAATGAAGATCACTGTTTAAATTTTATATGTTATTTATGTGTTAGATGTCATCATATTAATTTAACAACAAATCTAGTAATGAATGATAAAAGTAAATGGAGATATATAGAAAAACAAATTGGATTTTTACAAAATGATTTAGAAAATATTTATAGTGATTTTAATAAAATTACAAATTTAGAGTGGGAAAAATTCAATTTTATACTTGAACTTGGGAAATTAAAGGATACCAAAACATTTGTGGGTATACCTCATCATTTAAAGACAAGAGGTAAAAATGATAAATGGTTTTTCCTAACGATTTATTTGTTTTCATTATTGATAGATTTAGACAAGCTAAATTCTGCAGGAATTCAAAAACATTTTGTATTAGATAAACCAGAGACTTTGGTAGAAAATTATTTGGCTAAAAATTATAAAATTAAAGATAATCAGTCACTTAATGATAGAAGAAATCAAGCAAGAAGTGAGATAGTTTCTACAATAAAAAATATGACTGAAGATGAACTGAAAAAAACAAGTATTTTTACTTTAACAGCACCAACAGGTATTGGTAAAACGCTATCTTCATTGAATGCAGCACTTATCCTTGGAAAAAAACTTAAGAAAATTTATGGCTTTCAACCTAGGATTATTACTGCCATTCCATTTATTAATATAATAGAACAGACACGAAATGATTATGAGGAAGTATTTAAAGGATATGGAGAAGTACTAGTTAACCATCAATTGTCAGATATCTTTAATGGTGAGGATAAAAAAAATAAAAGTGAAGAAGAAAGCCCATTAGAAGAAAAACTGTTGAAAGTAGAATCATGGGAGGCTGATGTGGTTTTAACTACATTTGTGCAGTTTTTTCATTCGATCTTTACTGGTAGAAACAAGTCACTGAAAAAATTAAATAAATTGGCAGGGAGTATTGTAATTTTGGATGAGGTACAGGCACTTCCAGAAAGATATTTACCATTGATCGGTGCAGTAATATATAAACTTTCAAAATATTTAGGAGTTAAATTTATACTTATGACAGCCACTCAACCTAAGATCATTGAATTTGCAAATATGTTATTAGAAAATGAAGAGGTGAAAGGCGTACCTCTTTTAATAAATTATAAGGTTTACTTTAAAGATCTTAAGCGAACAAAACTAATTCCCTTATTGGATAGACAAATCGACTGTAGCGAAGATTTTATTGATATTATTGATGAAAAGTGGAATAGAAGTGAGCCTTTATTAGTTGTTGTAAATACGATTGCAAGAAGTATTGATTTATTTAAAAAATTAGGTAAAGATGATAGATTTAATTGTGAAATTTTAAATTTATCTACTAATAGTATTCCCAAAAAAAGAGCGAAGATTATTGGAGAAGCAAATGAATTAATTAACGACGAGGTTCCCTTTATTATGGTTTCTACGCAAACCATTGAAGCTGGAGTAAATCTTGATTTTGGTATGGGATTTAGGGATTTAGCTTCTCTAGCTTCGATGATTCAAACCGCAGGAAGAGTAAATAGAGAAAATAGTAGAAATGCTCATAGAGAAGTGTTTATTGTCAAAATTAAAAGAGATTCAGAAATATATCAACTGCATCATCTTGATAGAACTGTTAAACTTTTAAGAAAATATGGAGAGATTTTAGAAGAAAATTATCAAGATTTAATTAATGAGTATTATGAAAAAGCACTTGAATATGATTTGCCTGATGAGTCTGTAGATATTTGGCATGAAGGGATTATGAAAATGGATTTTGAAAAGATCGAAGAATTTGAACTAATAAAAAAACAAGGAAATATTGTTGATATTTTTGTAGAATATGATGATAAGGCAACAGAATTGGCAGATCAATATGAAGAATTATATAAAAAACTATACGAAAGACAATATGAATCTATTAAAGAAAAATATAATTTAAAGGCTCAGTTAAAAGGTGTTATTCGAAAAATGAGTCAATATATTATGTCTATTAGATTAGAAAAAACGATGAAAAATAGACCACTAAAATTTTATTCAAGAAATGCTTGTGATGCGGATTTTATGTGGGTTCCAAAAGGTGAATTAAAGAGGTACTATGATGAAAAAACTGGTTATAAATTTGAAGATGAATCTATTTTGATTGGTTAATATATTGAGAAATTTACAAATTGTAAAAAGATTAATAAGGGTGTAAAGGGGAGAGCTGATGTTTAAATATAGCGATATTAATACCAATCGAATCAATGGTACTGTTATCTGGTATTACAATATATGTCAAAGAGAAGTTTGGCTCATTTCTCATGGTTTAGAAGCTGACCAGAGTAATGAATATCTAGAGATTGGACGTCTTATTCATGAGAATAGTTATCAGCGAAAAACAAAAGAGGTTAGTATAGGAAATATTAAAGTAGATTTGATAGGAAAAAAGGGTGAGAAAGTAATTATAGGTGAGGTAAAAAAATCTTCAAGCTTTAAAGAAAGTGCAAGATTGCAACTAGCTTTTTATCTCCTTACTCTTGAAGATTTAGGCATTGATGCGGTTGGCTATATTCATTTTCCAAAAGAGAAGAAAAAAATAATGGTTGAATTGAATGAAGAAATTAGAGAAGATTTAAAAAACTGCATAAACGGAATAAATAAAATTATTCATCTTGATATACCGCCAAAGGCTGAAAAGAATAAGTATTGTCAAAAATGTGCATATCAAGAATTTTGCTGGGCATAGGAGGGAGTTATGAAAAGCTTTTATATTTTTAATAATGGTGATTTAAAGCGTAAAAATAATACCTTTTGTTTTGAGACAGAAGAAGGGACAAGATACTTACCCATAGAAAATATTTCAGATGTTTATGTCTTTGGCGAAGTTACTCTTTCTAAAAAATTTTTAGAGTTAATGACTCAGCATAATATTATAGTTCATTTTTATAATTATTTTGGCTATTATACTGGATCATACTATCCTAGAGAACATTATAATTCTGGATATATGATCTTAAAACAGAGTGAGCATTATTTAGATCATGAAAAGCGATTAAAACTTGCAAAATCTTTTGTAATTGGTGCTACTAATAATATAGTACGGGTTTTGAAATATTATAATAATCGCGAAAAGGATTTGGCAGAGGAACTGATTAAAATTGAAAACTTACAGCAGTTAATCGATGGATGTAATAGTGTGGAACAATTAATGGCAATAGAAGGTAACATAAGGGGAAATTATTATAACTGTTTTGATAAAATCTTAAATAACAAAAATTTCAAATTTGAACAACGGAGTAAACGACCTCCAAAAAACTATCTAAATACTCTGATCAGTTTTGGTAATTCTGTGCTTTATCGCGTGGTTTTAAGTCAAATATATGAGACACATCTAGATCCGCGCATTGGTTATTTACATTCAACGAATTCAAGAAGTTTTTCACTCAATCTTGATATTGCAGAGATTTTTAAACCTATTATCATTGATAGAATCATTTTTAAACTGATCAGTAAAAAAATGATCAAGACAAACCATTTTGTTAAAGAAATGGGAGGAACATTTTTAAATGAAAATGGTAAAAAGATTTTTATAAAAGAGTTTAATGAAAGAATGGAAACTACGATTCAACACAAAAAATTGAATCGTAAGGTTTCTTATAAACGGTTATTGCGTCTCGAATGCTATAAGTTACAGAAACATTTTATGAGCGAAGAAGAATATTCGCCTTATGTAGCTAGGTGGTAATATGTATGTGATCATGGTTTATGATTTTAACGAGAAAAGAGTAGGAAAAGCTTTGAAAATTTCGCGCAAATATTTAAATTGGGTGCAGAATTCAGTTTTTGAAGGCGAAATAACGAAAGCAAAATTAACTAAGCTAAAAATGGAAATGGAAAAATTGATGAATGAAGACGAAGACTCTGTTATTTTTTATCAGTTGCGTTCAAAAAGTTATTATTCAAGAGATATTATGGGTATAGGTAAAAGTATTGGAGATAACTTTTTGTAGGCAAAATATCAGAAAAACATGAAGTTTTTTTGTCGTCGATCTTCAGTAGTGCAAAAACCCCTGGAGATCGACGACAACATAATTTTTAGAGGTTTGTTGATATTACTGACGTTGTTAGTGATAGAGCTATTGATCAAGTGATTTATTGGAAAAGCTTTTAAAAAACAAGCCTTTTATTTATGTGGGTTGAATGGGTTTATAGTCTACCTATAAGGAATTGAAACTTAGCATATCACAGACTAAATGTGAAGCAAACATAAGTTTATAGTCTACCTATAAGGAATTGAAACATATTATTTAAACATAAAACAATTATAACACATATCGTTTATAGTCTACCTATAAGGAATTGAAACTTGTTCTTAATGTGGCCAATGCTCTATCACACCAGTTTATAGTCTACCTATAAGGAATTGAAACTCTTGCAAATCCATCAAATCTTTTGTTATGTCACTCGTTTATAGTCTACCTATAAGGAATTGAAACGGGAAAATGAAAGCTGATGCAGAAGAAACACGTAGGTTTATAGTCTACCTATAAGGAATTGAAACGTGATTTTCAGAAATCTTTGCAATACCAGTTGTTGGTTTATAGTCTACCTATAAGGAATTGAAACATGAATTAAAGATAGACGATATAGTAAGAATGTTTGGTTTATAGTCTACCTATAAGGAATTGAAACTTTTGAGCAATGGCGATGAGTTAGAAATCAATCCGCGTTTATAGTCTACCTATAAGGAATTGAAACGAGTCAGAACCAGAAGGACTTTTTCTGTTCCACAAGGCGGTTTATGCTAAGCTTTGCATAAACTGCCTTATGCAAAGTAAACTATAAAAAGCCTTGTATATACAATAGTTTTATTTGATTTTCTTTCCATAATATCTCAAAATGATAGTAAGAGCAAATAGCTCTAAATTTCAAAATATACAGAATCTGCAAGGATATTTTCTACAATTGTAATTCATAAGGTGAAACCCGATATGTTTCATCACAGAAAGCCATTCATCTACTTCAAGCAGGTGTAAACCTTATCTACATACGTGATTTTTTAGGTCATGTAGATATAAAAACCGCAGAAATTTACGCACGGACAAATACCGAAACGAGGCGTAAAGCGATTGAAAACGCTTATCCAGAGCTCATTGACAGTGCTTTACCTGACTGGAATAAAGACCAAGAATTGCTTTCATGGTTATCTAATTTAAAATAGAATCAGATATTATGCAAAGTAAATGATATAAAAATCGCATAATATAAAGGTTTTAGTTAGTTTACTTTGCATAAGGTGGAACAATTTCTCCTCTTCTAAGTAATATCTATCTTAATAGAATAGACCATATGTTTGAAAGAGCTATTGAAGATACAAGATATAATGGTTATCAACAAATAGAATATTGTCGTTTTGCTGATGATATGGTAATACTTGTGAATGGTCATAAAGCTCTAAAATGACTTGCAGAAAAGGCACAAAGGAGACTCAAAGAAGAGTTGAAAAGGTTACAGGTGGATGTGAATGTGGAGAAGACTAAAGTTATAGATCTTGAAAAAGGAGAAACCTTTAGCTTTTTAGGATTTGATTATCGTCTGGTGAAGCATAAAGAAAAGAAGATGGTTTTAATTCGAGCCATACGAAAGAAAGTGCAGGAACTCTTAGAAAAAGTTAGAATTCTTTTAAAGCGGAATAGAGATAAATCATTTTGGGAAGTGATTCCAAAGTTAAACGAGATAGTACGAGGATGGATAAACTACTTTCGTATAGGACACTGTTCCAGATTATTTAATTTTATAAAACAATGGGTAGAAAAGAAAATACGTAGGTTTGTAAGGAAAGCCCAGGGACGAAAAGGCTTCGGCTGGAAGGAGTGGAGTAGCCAGATAATATATGATATATGGGGATTATATAACGATTATCAGATCAGATATTATGAGGCGAAAGCAAAACCAGTACGATAGGAATCATAAACTGTAATATGAAGATGCCAAGTGAGCCGTATGAGGGGGAGCGGCCGTCAAGGCTGAGA
>JAGMES010000127.1 GCA_023128035.1 Halanaerobiales bacterium
TTATAGAAGTTTCGATGAAAAAATTGGATTCAGCAAATTCGTTAAAGAAACTTTTAAAAATAATGAGCTCAATTGCTAATCGGCTGATGCAAATGGTTTTGGCTTATAACCTAAGCAACCTTATGAGACGGTTGTGTTTTTCGGAGCATGAAAAACCAAAACGAATGCATACGCTACGAACATTGCTCACGAAAGTGCCTGGTCGCTTTATCTGCTCAGGGATAAGTCTATACTTTTTTTGAACTTAGGGTATGTTAATATGATGTACCTTTTCATTTTTAAGTTTCATGAATAATTCGGGTTAACCTTTTTACCTATAGATTACCACAGCCGATACCGCAGGCACAGTTACAACACCATTTCCCAGTACAACCTCAGTATCATTTAAAGGAGTAACTCCTGCTTTATTACCATCAACAACTACCTTCCAGTTAGCATCTATACCATCAATCTGAACGGTCTGTGGATTTTTATTCGCATTATAAATAACCACAATTTCATTCCATTCATCTTCATCATCTTGCTCTTCTAATCTATAAGCGATCAAATAGTCAATATCCTCTTGTATAAAAGTCAATCCCTTTTGAATCTCTTCCATAGTTTCCATTCTAAAGGCTTCATGAGCTTTTCTAAGTTCGATCAGACCTTTATAATAGTTAAAGGTGTCAGCATATTTCTCTTCCCGTGACCAGTCAATCTGATTCGTTAAATCACCAGAGTCATAACTATTATGATCGACACCATGTTCTTCATTATCAGGATCTGGCTTACTCCGAAGCATCTCTTCACCACCATGTAAGAAAGGCTTACCCTGTGATGTCAGAATCATAGCTGCCGCTAATTTATTAATCTGAATCCGCTCATTTTCATCAGCATTTGGAGTAGAACCTACAATCTTATCCCAGATGGTGTAACCATCATGACAGTTAACATAAGTTATGGTCTCTTCAGGATCATCAGCAAATCGATTATAAAAACCTGTATCAACCTCTACATCAGATTCATAATTTACCATACCAGCAATAATCCCAGAGCGAATCAATGCTTCTTTATTAGGATTAGCTGCCTGGAGAAAACTACCTTCACTAAGAGGTGAAGCAAAATACTCATGTTTCATTGCATCTCTAATTGTATCATTAAACACAGCAATGGCATGTTCCATCTCCAGTAAGCTGTGATTATAATTTGAACCTTTAATATAGCGATCCTCTTCTGGTAAAGTACCCATATTCCATCCTTCACCATGCAAAACTACATTAGGATTGATCTCGCGTAAAATTTCAGCAATCTGACACATGGTTCTTTCATCATGTAATCCCATCAAATCAAAGCGGAATCCATCAATATGATATTCTTCTACCCAGTACTTGGTAGATTCAACCATAAACTTATTCCACATAATTCTCTCTGAAGCAGTATCATTTCCACAACCTGAGCCACTGGTAAATGTACCCTTCTCATTACGACGATAATAATAGTTAGAAACAATATCCTCTAAAATAGCTGTCTTAGCAGTGTGATTATAAACCACATCCAGAATAACACCTATACCTGCATCATGCAAAGCTTTAACCAACTCTTTAACTTCTTTAACTCGTAAATGTGGATCAGCTGGATTTTGAGAATACCAACCTTCCGGCGTATTATAGTTGTGTGGATCATATCCCCAGTTATAATTGGCTTCATCAGCACTTCCTTTATTCTCAAAGGATTTTTCAAATTCATTACCATAGTAGAAATTCTGAATCGGTTGAATCTGAACATGAGTAATACCCAAATCTACTAAATAAGGAATTTTTTCAATAAACCCAAGATATGTTCCGCGTTTCTCTGGATTCACACCCGAATTTTCGGAAATAGTAAAATCGCGAATTGACATTTCATAGATAACTACATCTTCTTGATCTTCTACCTTTACATACAAATCATCTTTCCAATCTACTGGATTTGTTCGCTCTAGATCAATGATAGCGCCTTTACCTACTTTATCACTACCATTAAAAGAATCAAATCCAGCCATAGATTTAACATATGGATCAAGAACTATTTTAGTATCACCAGCATTAGTCACAGCATATTGATAAAATTTTCCAATAAGATCACTTTCTACAGTTACACTCCAAAGACCATTCTCATCATTCACCATATCAATGGTTTGATCAGGCTCAACTCCTTGCCCGTCTTCATATAAGAACAATTTTACTTCAGATGCAAGAGGCGTCCATAATTTGAAGCTTGTCTTTTCTGGCGTATAGATATTACCTAGTTCTCCATCATAAACAAAATTCTCATCAATCACTTCTGCACTCAAGATCATTTCAGATGTTAATTTTCCAATCTCTACAGTATAATTCTTAGTCAAATCTAAGTCATCTCGAACAATAACCTTATAAAATGGCTCATTATCCATATCCAACTTAGCTACTGGAATAATCTTTTTGCCATGTTTAATCCTAATTGGATCTTTAATAGCAGCACGAAGTTGAATCTCAATCTCACGTGAGCCAACAATAATAGCACTGTCAATTTCATTACTCATTGTTTTCAAAGCAGCTAAACGACTAGCATATGTAACCTCGTCACTCGACACAACCCAAAGCTCACTATTTTGCATTGGATCTTGATAATTCCCATCAGCTGATGTATCTTTTTCATTCCCTTTGTAAATGACGAAATTTATATCTCCTGTTTCTTTATATGGGATATCCCAGAAAACCCCATATGTATCAACACCTGTAGCAGATACAGGGTTTGCCCAGTCAACTGCTTCTCCAACATAACCTTCACCCCAAAGATGTAATCCCCATCCTTCATAATTTTCATCAAAACGGTAATAATGTAAACGCACATGTCCATCTTGAATCATTGGAATATCTAACTTTTCTATTCCTACTGCTGTCAAAGCTTCATCTAAGGTTAGATAAACAGTTGAATCTCCTGTTACGCAGAATATCTCCTGATTATCATTTGGATTTGGGTATTTACGATCTCCATCTGGATCTTTCGCATTTTCTCGATGAATAATAAAGTTTAAGTCACTTTCGCCTTGTTTAATTGGAATATCATAATAAACACCATAGTCAGTAATTGCACTGTAAGAGAACGGAGCACCCCAGTCTATAGCAGGACCATCATAGCCAGAACCCCACAGATGAAGACCCCATCCGTCATATTCTCCATCTGTACGAATATAGTTTAAACGTACTTGATTCTCAGGAATTGGAGTACTTGATCCTGCTTGAACTGGCACAGTTACCATACCAATTATAATAATTGAACAAAGCACCAATAACAAAAGCTTTCTCGACATCTTTCTTTTCCCCCTTTTATATGCAAACGTTTGCATAATTCGTAATAGTATATTTATTCAATATATTTTGAAAAATTCCTGCTAAGTTTTTTAGAAACATTAGTTAGTGAAGTATGTAATATTGATTTATAATTATTCAAATACATATACTATACTTAAAAATAAATCCATCTCTAGGGGGTTTTTTAAATGTCATTTGAATTAGCAATATTGGTCTTAGATATGCCTGCATAAGTTCTATCATTAAAAAATTTTCAAAACGCCATCCAAGATCTCATCTATCACGATAAAGTTATAACTACTATGGGGTTGGATGAAAATGCTATTATGGTTGTTCATGTTGGGGGAGTTTACGGTAATAAAGAATAAGCATTAGAGCGTTTCATTAGCAACTTTCACCGTCTTCCTGAATCAGTACAGAAGCGTATAGCAATTGAAAATGATGATTCTTCATATTTAATAAAAGATGTGCTTTATCAATGCAGATGATTTTCTAACATTTCTAGAGATAGCTAGTGATTATACTTTTGATGTGATGGTTGAAGCGAAAAAGCAGGATGCGGCTGTATTAAAACTGTAGGAAGATATAGGGTTGAAGGTTCCAATAATCAGATGATCTTCCATTGGGAAGTCAATCCAAATTGGTTAGAGATGTTAAAACTAGGCTGTTGAGCCCCTTCAACAGCCTAGTTTATTAATTCGTCTTTCTTAAATTTTTTTTTCTATATTAGCATAATTACTGGCGACATACCGAACTGGTCTCGAAAGTTTTTCTACTTTATTTTCATCAATTGCACGTTTGAGCCAGAATTGTAATTGAGAAAGGCTAATATTCAATATTTCTTTTAACTCTGTCTCTCGAAAAGGCTTTGATAGAATTTTTTCAATATGAGGCCAGACAATAGGGTATAAATCACAATCCTCAGATAAATTAATTTCATTCGAAGATATAAGTACTTTTGCAGAAGTAGGAGGTTCTCCGATTGATAATTTGATTTGCTCTACATCATGATCTTTCTTCTGATTCATTTTTTTAAAAGAAATATTCTTAACATCTTTCTCTTTTTTTTGCCATTCTTGATTTGCAAACCATTGATGCAATTGAATTTCTCTATTTAATAATACTTCAGTATCCAATGCAATTCCACCTAATTCTATCAAACGGTTATTTCCAGAAGGAACCTGATTTCCTGCCCGAACGAACAATGGAACCCATCTTTCTTTAAGATCTTCCATTGCTCCAGTCCATGTCCCACCCTTCTCTAATGAAGATGAGATCACTACAGCAAATTTTGAAAGAGCATAAATATATTTATTTCTGTTCATGGCAGAATAAACCTTGAATCGTGATCTTGGAAGTTCAGCAGATAAAATCAAAATGTTTCCAGAAAGAATCCCTTCTCTATAGTAACGTTTTTTTATATTAGCTTCCATTCCATGAGAAAGAATTGAGATAACCTTACCACCTTCAGAAATAGCAGATTCTTGTGCTATAGAGTCAACCCCACGTGCACCTCCAGATATAACTGTTAATCCTTCTTTAGTACATTTTTTTGCTAATATCTCTGCAAAATGAGTTCCTTTCTCATCTACATCACGTGAACCAACGATAGCAACCCCATCTGCATTCAACAGTTTTTTATCTCCTGCACCAAAAAGAATCACAGGAGATTTAAATTTTAATAATTGTTTTAACCTTTTAGGATATGTTTCTTCTGCTCGTGTCAGTATCCAAATTCCTAAACTATTTAATCTTTCAAGTTCTATTCCTATTTGCCCACCACGAGCTAATAATTGTTGTATCCGTTCAACCTGTCCATCAGTTAAGTTGAGTTGTTTTTTCCAATATTTAGGGGTTGTTTCTAGAAATGAACTAGGTCTTTGCATTTCTGAGTTTTGTAACTTTAGTGTAAGTTTATTCCATTCACTTAGAGTAAGTGATTTCGGTATGTTAAGATTTTTTTTTGTAATTCCTAGATTCAAACATAAGAGTAGTATGACTTGACTATCATTTGAAAATCCATTTTTCATAAATTCTTAATCACCTCCAGCTATAGATGCTAAAACAAATGGATAAACTAATCCACTTCCTGCTCTGCGTAACTTCATTCCACAAACAGTTAATGTCCAACGCGAATCAACCATGTCATCTATAAGTAAGACTGGCTCTTCTAGAAATTCTCCTTCCACTTCAAAAACATCAATAACATTTCTGGACTGTTGAAATCCATTTTCCATTTCCTTTTGAGCCTCGTTTTCCTTTACTTTAACTAGACAAGGAATAAATGGTAGTTTAAGCTGTTCCGCTACTCTTCGAGCGAAATCCGGAACAAGTTCAGTGTGATTATTAGAAGGAACACAAGTTACCCAAGTTGGAACTGACTCAAACTCCCAATTTAGAATTAATTCAACAGCAGCATTCACAAGATCATCACTAAAATATTTATTAATATATTTACCATCGTGCACATAACATCCCCAACCTGCATCACCATATCTACAAAGAATTCTTCCTTCTTGATTTTGCTCATCTACAGAAATATTCCCACTTTCGGTTCCTACTTCCCCATAAGGCCATCTTTTTCTTGATTTGATAGTAAGGAATTCACCACGCAAAAATTTAATCGCTTCAATAACCTCTTGCTGACTCACTTGATCAGAAAAATATTTAATACCAGCACAATTTGTACATCTACCACAATCTTCAGCATGAAGATCATTTAATTCTTCAGAGATAAACCTCATCAGACATGAATCTAATTCAACAAAATCTTGCATTCGCTGTAATTCATGCCTTCTTAATGCAGTAATTTCTTCACTTTTCTCAAAATCTGGATACCAACGATTTGAGGTTCTAACGTATTTGCTACCATCCTTTGTAATTATCCCATCAATTTCAAGCATTTTTAAACATTTCTTTATCCTACTTGGAGATAAGTTTAAATTCTGCATCATTTCAGAAAGTTTCAAGCCATAATCAGAACTTTCAATAACATTTAACACTTCACGCATTTCATCTACACCAGGAAATGCACTACTAATAAAATAATCTTGAATATCATCATCTTCTTTACCATTCAAAAGGATAGCGTAAGCACTATCTAAGCCCCTACCCGCACGACCGATCTGTTGATAATATGCAACCAATGAACCTGGTCTTTGATAATGAATAACAAAACCCAAATCCGGTTTATCAAAGCCCATACCTAAAGCAACAGTAGCAACAAGTACTTTTATCTCATTATTCATCAATTTTTCTTCTAACTCTTCACGATTATCTTTTCCACCATAATATTCATAAGCTTCTATGCCTTTATATCTTAACCATTTTGCCACTCTTTTACAGTCAGCAACTGTTAAACAATAAATAATTCCTGTTCCTTCGATATTAGGAAGATTCTCAGAAAGCCAAGCCAATCTTTCAGATTGATCAGCTAGCTTGATAGTCTGTAGCTTCAAAGATTCTCTTATCAAAGGGCCTCTGAGCGTTACAAGGTTAGATCCTAACTGTTCTTCAATATCACTAACAACACGATCATTTGCGGTTGCAGTAGTTGCAAGAACTGGAACATTTGAAGGCAGATTATTTACTATTCTAACAATTCGACGATAATCAGGGCGAAAATCATGACCCCAATCTGAAATACAATGTGCTTCGTCCACTACAAACATCCCTATTCCTTTTTCAATATAAGGTAATACATCATTTTTAAATTTTGGATTAGATAATCGTTCAGGTGAAACCAATAAAATATCACAGTCATTTTGATGTAACTTCTCCACTATACAATCCCATTCTTCTTCATTTGTGCTATTAATCGAGACTGCATTTAAACCAAGCCTATCTGCTGCATCAATCTGATTTCTCATCAAAGATAACAATGGACTAATTAAAATCGTAAGTCCAGATCCATTTTCTCGTAACAATTTTGTAGCAATAAAATATACTATACTTTTACCCCAGCCAGTGCGCTGTACTACTAATGTTCGATTTCCACTAAGAACTGAGTCAATTGCTTCCCATTGTCCTTTATAAAAACTAGCTTCAGAACCAAACATATCCCTCAACAATTCTTTAGCTCTTTTTTGCATATTTTCTCTCCTCTCAATCAGTAAATTGATTTTAAAAATTTAGAGGAACAATATATTCGAGGGCATCTGTTGGTAAACATATTCTTTGTCGTTAAGTATATTCATAAGAATGTTTACATTTAACTTCGTTAATTTCTATAGAATTCCTTCCTTTTTAATTAATCAAGTAATAAAATATCATTCATAAAAGTTCTAATTACCTTAAACTATATCTCTATCCCCACCATTTTCATCAAATAAATCGCATTCGAAGTTGTAGAAACACCATCACGCAATTTATAATCAAATATGATCTTATCCTCTTCATAGCTTTCTCGAAAATGATAATTTTTCATCTCCAACCTCTTCTCCATCTCCAAATCTCCTAATTCAAGATCATGGGTCGAAACCAATCCCATAACCCCTTCTCTGCTTAAATTTCTCAGCACCGTCTTAGCCCCTATATGCCTATCCTTAGTATTAGTACCTCTAAAAATCTCGTCTAAAAGAAAGATCATTGGTTTTCCTTTTTTTGATGCTTCAATAATCATCTTGATTCTCAAAAGTTCGGCATAAAAAGAAGAGATACTCTTTTCTAAATTATCATTCACCCTCATAGAGGAATAAATATCCATAACTGAACACTTAAACTCTTTTGCACTAACTACTGATCCTGCATAAGCTAAAACCAAATTTATCCCAACCGTTCTAAGAAGGGTACTCTTTCCTGACATATTCGAACCTGTGATAATTAAAATATTTCCGGCACCTTGAAAATTCAGATCATTGCAAACTCGATCTTCATTAGACAATAATGGATGCCCCATCTCTTTAGATGAAAAAAAATATCTCTCATCAACAATCTCTGGAAATCCCCAATCCGGATGATCATGGCGAATTATAGCCAAACTTGATAATGCTTCTATTTGCCCAATTGCTTGTAACCAATTACGTAGATATTTTCCAGACTCATCTTTCCATTTCTCAAGTGCTATCAAAGTCTGATAGTCCCACAAAAAGATTGAATTAAGGATAAAATGATATAAAGGGTTATAACGCAATTCCATCATATCAACTATTTTTCCTAAGTTTTTAATCTGTATGGAAGCCAGATGACCTTTCCTATTAAAGAGATCGCTTTTTAGATCATTTAAATATTTAGATTTAAATTTTGCTGATTCTAGGAGCATTAGCTGGCACTGATAAATTTTAATAACTTTTTTATAATTACATGTAGCATCAAAGATATGATTAATCTTTTTGTAGCCATAAGCAATGATGACCAATTGAATCAAAAGCGGTATTAAAGGAGTTGAATTTGGCACTTCAGGCATTGTAAACGCTAGGAAAGCCAAAATGACTGTGGTAACAGGCAAGAAACATAACAAATAAACTTTCCAACTCTTATCAAACATTTTTTCTTTCTTCTCTGCCCAATTAATCAATCGAGCTGGATTATTAGTTCTCGTCTGTGAAAACATTCCTTCAACTTGAAATCTCTGTCGCCAATCAAGTTTTTCTGCTAATTCTGCAATTGCTTGTTGTCGTTTTCGAATTTGTGCTCTTTCCTTATCAAGATGTGTCAATAAATCTTTTAGCGATAATTTTCCGAAATACGTATTTGTCGTATTAATCCATTGAAATAACGACCCTTGACCAAAAATATCAAGATCAAGTGAATAAGAGTGATCAGAATCTATAAATTCTTTACCATCAACCGGAAATTGTGTCCACTTTCCAGCTAGTCTATCAAGTGAAGTTTGATTAACCTCAATTAAGTGAAAGGTTCGATTTTTCTCTTGGCGAATCTTTTCGTGTTTTATTATTAAAAATAGGAACAAAATAAAAGAAACAATAAAAAATGCACCACTTAAACGATATTGTTGGAGAAAAAATAAATAAATCGAGCCTCCGATTCCTAAAATAAAGACTAGAATTCTTAAGTTACTTAAACGTGTAAAGAATTTCTTTTGTCTATTAAAAATTTTTGTAAAATGCTCTTTGCGTTTTAAATATTCTTCTTGAGGGTTAACTGACATTTTCTTTTTCAAAGCGATTCCTCCTAAAAGGCTTTTAAAGTCGATAAAAGACCAGATAATCTGGCCCTTCAAAATACAATAATGAAAATTTTAAATCAGTAAAGTTTGATTAATGTAATTTTGAAGATGTGTTATACGATTTTTTGAAAATACTAATTCCTTTAACTGATCACCATCTATCGGAACAATTAGAATCTCAGAACTACTTGAGCGAACCAACTCTGTAGTAATCGTTCCAGCAAATTTACCTGTAATCACCAAAAAACCTAACTTACTTCGTCCACTTCGATTTGCAATTTTATCCTTAAACAGTACAAACTCATTTTTACCAACTTTTTTAGCTGACCAATTTTTACATTCAACAAGAATACTAGACCCTTGATTAACCCAAAAAGATTCTGCTCGATTATTTCCAATCATTATGTCAATCTCTTCACTTTCAGTAATAAGATTTGCACCTAATATGTCAAATCCGGTATGCTTTTAAAAATTGATGTGCATAATTGCTCTAAAAGTTTTCCTTTTGACTGTCTATCATTTTCTTTCAATGTTTGTTCCCATAAGAGATGTATCAAATCTTCACGATCTTTTAATAAAATTATTCTCTCCGTTATTCGTTCTAATTTAACCACTAAATGATCATCAAAATCACTATCTTTCTCCACAAAATCCTCTGCTCCCAATTTTATTGCTTTCACAGCAGTTGGAACATCTCCATATCCTGTCATCATAATTACAACTATATCGCTATTGAATTTTTTTATAAACTCCAAAACCTCTAATCCTTCCCGTTCAGCTGGTAATTTTAAATCCAATAAAACTATATCATAAGAATCCTGAGAAATCTTAGCCTTGCCTACTTCAGCATCCTTAGCAAAATCCAAATCATATCCTAAGTCACCTAAAATGATTTGAAGGGATTGGCGAAAACTTTTATTATCATCAATTACAAGAATCTTTATCATTCGCCCGATTCGATTCCACCTCTTCTTCCTGCAAATCAATCGGGATTTCTAATGTAACAATTACACCCTCCTGATTTGGGTTATTTTCGATTTTGATTGAACCTCTATGTAATTCCCGGATAATACGCGAAACAATAGCAAGATCCAAACCTTTACCTCTGCTTTCTCCACGTGTAGTATATCCTAATTGAAAGATTTTCTCTTCATATCCAGGTTTAATACCATGACCATTATCAATTATTCTGATTAGTAATTTTTGTTTAATAACTTCCACTCTAATTCTAATGATTCCTTTTTCGTTCATCGCTTCAATTGCGTTAAGCATTATATTATAAATAGCTCTCTGTAATAGAATTGGATCTACTTTCATTATAGGAATATCATTCGATTCTAAAACAATTCTGCATTTTAGATAATTATATTGAAATTGATTAACTAAATCCCGAATCAAATCAATGACTTGTGTTTCTTTCAAATGAGGATAGTTCATTCCCTTAACTTATCTTTATCATCAGAATATTTATATATATCTTTATATAAAGAACTTAATTTTATGATATAGTCTTCCTTCAAATTTTTTACTCAAATAATGTCTTCCCTAAGTAAAGTCTGCTGTATTAACTGTAACTCACTCTTCATAAAACTCATATTTCCACCTCCTTCACATATATTAAACTTCAACATCACCTTAAATTGTTCCTTTTCCCGCTGGCATTATATATTTTTAAAGAGAAGACATTCTATACCCTCTCTTTAAACTTAAAATTACCCAACAATATCCCCCTCCCAAATCTGCTCCAAAATCTCCATCATTCTATCTGCAACCCTATCCAACATCCTCTCACCCTTCTCCTTTGTACCTTTAGTAGCATCACCAGATAAACCATATTCATAACTAATCTTACCAATATCTTTTCTCTTAATATTAGCAATCAGTTTATTCATATTTCTCTTAGCTAAACTCATATCACAATACTCTTCAGCAACCGCTAAAGCAGCAGACGTTTCATCTTCTCCTGCATGACCCTGACCATCACAGAATTCAAGAACCTCATCCCTAAAATCAATCCACCAATTGAAAGTTATGACTTGTCCACCGTAGTCAGCCAACATCTCTCCAGCAATAGCAAAGGCTGGAATATTTCCCCCATGCCCATTTAATAAAACAATATTTACAAAACCCAAATCAATCAAAGAACGACCAATCTCATAAATATATTTTGATAGAACCTCTGTAGAGATATTAACAGAACCAGGGAAAGCCGCTAATGTCCAGACATGCCCATAATTAACCGAAGGAGCAATCAATACTCTCTCCCATCTTCTCCTCTATGCGCTCTACTAATCCTTCAGGAATCAAAACATCTGTACCTAACGGTAAATGTTCACCATGAGCTTCAATTGTACCAATCGGAATAATCGCGGTATCAATTTTACCTTGAATTTCTTTAAATTTTGCCTGATTTAAGTGAACTCGTCCAGCTAAA
>JAGMES010000128.1 GCA_023128035.1 Halanaerobiales bacterium
TAGAACTTTAGACTGTCCAGAATTAGTTGAAATTAAATTTTAATAGTGTTCGAGTTTTAATCACTCCTTTCGAAAAAATTTGCTAATACACAGCACAAAACACTATAATTGTCTAAAAAAATCACTAATCTAAATTTTTCTACATTTTTTTAAAATTCCTTTTTTATAAAGTAGATATGCTAGGCTAGATTTGCAGGATTTTCTAATTATCCAAAGAAGTAAGTGGATATAAAGGTAATGAGTATTTTCCTATTTCTAAAATATTTTAAAATATGATATAATGAAATTATAAAATCTAGAAAAAGCTGTTCAGGATAACATTCCTTTGAATGGAGGTGGAATTATGCCAAAATCTATTACCGAGTTTTTTGAAGGATGGAAAGAAAGAGAAAATAAGGAGCAAGAGTTTTTAAAAAAATTACAAATTGATGTTTTTCTAGAGGTGGATAAATTGGCAAAAATTTTATTCTATCAATATGGGGCTAAACAGGTTTTTCTTTATGGTTCTTTTGTAGATGGGACTTTTTCTTTACATTCTGATATAGATCTTGGTGTTCTTGGAATTAAACAAATTAAAGAAAATTATTTTGATATTCTAAAAAAACTTGAAACACAAACTTCATTTCATGTTGATCTTGTCCCTTTGGAAGATTGTACTGAAAGCTTTCGAGAGTATGTTATGAAATGGGGAAGGGAGGTTAGCCCAAATGCAAAAAGGTTTACAAATTAAGGCTATGCTGGCTAGGTTAGAAGAAGAAGAAAAATATATAAAGAAAACAATAGATGAGGCAAAATACTATTTTGAAAAGCTTGATTCTCAACCAGATTCTTTGCAAATTCATGGAGATAATAAGTTAGAAGAAGATATAGGAGGAAAAATATGCCGAAACAATTAAAGTATGTTCAGCTTTATACAGATGGGGCTTGTTCGGGGAATCCTGGCCCGGGAGGATATGGAACTATTTTGGTCTTTAATCAGCATCGCAAGGAGGTTTCTGGTGGATATCAGAAAACCACTAATAATCGAATGGAAATTATAGCAGTACTTCGTGGATTGAAAAATTTAAAAGAAAAATGTAAAGTTACGGTTTATTCTGATTCAAAATATGTGGTGGATGCAATGACATTAGGTTGGGTTGAAAAATGGCAGAGGAACGGATGGAAACGAAATAAAAAGGACTGGGCATCAAATATAGACCTCTGGGAAAGAATGTTAGATTTATGTGAAAAACATGAAGTAGAATTTAAATGGGTGAAAGGTCATGCAGGACATCCTGAGAATGAACGGTGTGATGAGATGGCTGTTGCTGCATCAAAACAAGATAATCGGCCTATAGATAAAGGGTATGAAAATTCTATAAAGTAAAAAGGATGGCAAAAACAATTAGGTAATGTCCTAACTTGTTTTGCCATCTTTTTTTATTTGGCACTAATTACGAAAGCAAATCAATGATGATAATAAATGTAAATGAAGGAAAATAGTATATCGTATAGAATATATAATTATACAAATGGAATTATTTAATTAAAAAATTATTTTTGGAAGAGACAATATGTTTTCAAAATTCGATATTTAAGAATATTTATTTTATTTTGTTTCTAGCTTTAGTAATAATAATTATACTAAGCATCTATTAAAGACAAAAATTGTTACTCCTATTGAAAATCTTGAAAAACAATTACGAAACATGAGAGAGAATAATAATTTAAAACATATATATGTTAGAGGGCCAAATGAGATATTGACATTAACATCTGCTTTTAATGAAATGGTTGATAATCTCTTTATGCAAAAGGAAGAGAATAAGAATTTAAAAACAATATCATATACTGATAGTCTTACAACTTTATATAATCATAGGTATTTTTATGAATATTGTGGAAGATTAATTTCTCATAAAGATATTGGTATGACAATTTTGTTTTGTGATATTGATAAGTTTAAAGTTATCAATGATGTTAAGGGGCATGTTGTAGGAGATATTATTTTACAGGGAATAGCGAAAATTATAAAAGAAAGTATATCCCATATTGGGGCAGGTTTTAGATATGGAGGAGAAGAGTTTGTTATTGTTTTACCTAATATAAATTTAAAGAAATCCTTTAAGATAGCAGAAGATATTCGTGAAAAAATTAGCAATTCAGAAGTATTAAAAAAATATGTTAAAGAATTGCCAATTACAGTGAGTATAGGTCTGGCATCTTATCCAGAAAATGGAACAGATATAAAAACAGTAATTGCAAAGGCAGATAAAGCTATGTACTATTCAAAGCAGAAAGGTAGAAAACAGTGTCATATTTACTTTTCAGATATAAGCGAGTATTTGGATAAAAAATCGTTTAATTATTTTAAGCAAGAAATGTTGCTGGATTCTGCATATTCATTAGTGGAAGCTATTGATGCTAAAGATTCTTATACTGGAAAACATTCAGAATCAGTTACAAAATATGCAGTTTTGCTTGCGGATAAGCTCCATCTTTCAAAACAGGATACAGCTATGGTAAGAATAGGTGCATTGTTGCATGATTGTGGAAAGATAGGTATTCCAGATGATATCATTAATAAACCTAGAAAACTTTCACGTAAAGAATATAACATTATTAAAGAACATACAAAATTAGGAAATAATATTGTACGGCATGTCATAACTAATTCTACTGTTGTATCATGTATTCGGAATCATCATGAAAGATGGGATGGAAAAGGATATCCTGATAGATTATCAGATACATCAATTCCTTTACACGCTAGAATAATATGTATCGCTGATGCCTATCATGCGATGATATCAGATCGTCCTTATCGCAAGGCTTTAACTAACGACGAGGCAATTAAACAGTTGAGATTTAATAAAGGAACTCAGTTTGATCCAAATTTAGTTGATATATTTATACAAACAATTATGAACTTATAAATATCATCGAAGGGTATTGGGTTATTTGATACTTAGTATTTGAAAGAAAATAATAGGATAAACATCTTACATATTGGCAAGTATAATTATAGTTATTACGATTTCGCTTAAAGGAATGATATTATGTATAAGTTAGGGTATTTAAATCTATTAGAAAATGGTGAATTAGAAAGAAGAGTTAATATTTTTAAAAAAATGCTTTCTAATTGTGTAATCTGTCCACATCAATGTCAGGTGAATCGCTTAAAAGGATTAAAGATCCCTATTATATATAACACTAATGGATATGATTTTACAGATACTTTGAAATTCTTGGATGGTATTATAGATATCTATATGCCAGATATCAAATTTTCAGATGATGATCTCAAAACAGATAAAAAAAATATCGCTTATAAAGGCTTATTAATTCGACATTTGGTTCTTCCAGAAAATTGGTTGGGTTAAGAAAAGTTAAAGGAGAATATTAATTATTTCTGAAAGGTTTTTTTGACCTTTCTTTTTTTTTGTAAAATACAAAAAGGAAAACTCATAAGTATAGCGAATAGATTATTTACACAAGTTAATAATTATCTAGAAAGGGTGGTATATTTTGAAACGTAATTTTTTTCTTACACTAACTTTAACAAGTCTTATTTTATTCGTCTTTGGCTTTACTTTAGTTAGTGCAGATTCGAGCTTTTTATGGGCTCCGCGTATTGGGAATGTAACTTCTAATGGAATTGAAGTTGTTTTTAAAACAGATGGTGAAGTAGATACATATATTCAGTATGCAATTAAAGACGATTTTGATGCGGGAAAAGGATGGGGTTTTAAAAGTAAAGTATTTCATGGAACATTATTTAGAATTCCTTTAGATGCTTTGAAATCTAATACCGAATATGTTTATCAAGTTGTGATAAACAAGATGCCTGTTACTGAAGTGTACTCATTTTTTACGGCGTCAGATGAACCGATTGAGTTTACTTTTATGGCTTATGGTGATACTAGATCACATCAGGATAAGCATAAACTATTAGCAGATAAGATGGCTTTGGATGAAACAAATCCACGGTTTTTAATTCATGTGGGGGATTTGGTATCAAATGGTATGGAAGAAGATGAATGGCTAGAATTTTCTGATGCTATTGAGAAATTGAGTGCCTCTATTCCGTATTATTCTGCGATAGGTAACCATGAATATAATTCTGAACTTTATTATGATGGTTTAGCATTACCTTTAACAGGTGGAGGACAGCGAAATAGTGAATGGTATTCTTTTGATTATGCAGGTGTTCATTTTATAGTTTTAGATAGTAACATTATGGATAAATATACGAATATGAATGTACCTAATGCTGTGGAACTTCAAGCAGAATGGATGATTAAAGATTTAGAATCACATAAAGATGCAAAATGGATTATTGCAGTTTTTCATCATCCAATATATTCTTCTCATGGGAGGAGTCGTTATCCACGTCTTCAGGAAGAGTGGATTCCAATTTTGGACAAATATGGTGTTGATCTAGTTATAAATGGTCATAATCATATCTATGAACGGGTTTTAAGTGGTGGAAGAAACTATATCACTTCAGGCGGAGGTGGAGCACCGTTTGATTATACTTATGAGTATGAGCCAAGATTAGAAGATAGTGTTGCTATTGAAGATGCTATTCTCCAATATACTCTAGTACGAGTGACAGAAGATAAGCTTTATGTTGAGATTGTACAGACTCACGAGGAAGCGGATGACTTTGTGAGTTTGGATGAAAGTTTTAAGATCATTGATAGATGTGAAATTGAAAATATTTCGCCTGCCGAATAAAATGTATCATTTTTAGGATAATACATATGATATAAGAAAGATTTGGATGAGATTCACTTGACGCTGAAGAGTAAGTTTGTTATAATGAAAAAAAATTCATAATCTATTAAGGCTATGAAGGGGAGTAGTAATCGCTCTCAAAAGTTAGAGAGCTGCCGGGTGGGTGCAAGGCAGTCTTTTGAACGATGAACTCGCTCCAGAGCTTTCAGGATGAAATAAAGTAATTCTGAACGGATACAGACCGTTATTCTGGTGCTGTTTAAACTATCTTGTTTTTACAGCCATGAGTGGGCAGGTGTGATAATCTGTCAATTAAAGAGTGGTACCGCGGAAGTAAAGCCTTTCGTCTCTTACGAGATGAAAGGCTTTTATTTTTTATAAAAATTTAATTTTATTAAAGGAGATGAAGTAAATGGCTGAGAAGTATAATCCCCAGAATATTGAGCCTAAGTGGCAGAAATACTGGGAAGAGAAAGAAATGCATCAGGCTAAAAATGATGATCCAAGGCCAAAGTATTATTGTCTCGATATGTTCCCATATCCTTCTGGATCTGGTATTCATGTAGGTCACTGGCGTGGATATGTTTTAAGCGATGTTATAAGTCGTTACAAAGTTCTACAAGGATATAAAGTTTTGCATCCAATGGGTTGGGATGCTTTTGGTCTTCCTGCTGAAAACTATGCGATTCAGAATAAGATTCACCCTGCTATCGCAGTGAAAACAAATGTAGAAAATTTTAAGCGCCAATTACATGATATCGGGGCTATGTATGACTGGTCAAGAGAGATTAATACCACCGATCCAGAATATTACAAATGGACACAATGGATTTTTGTAAAAATGTTTAAGGAAGGATTGGCTTATCGTAAAGAGATGCCAATAAACTGGTGTCCTGATTGTAAAACTGGTCTTGCTAATGAAGAGGTTGTAAATGGTGGCTGTGAACGTTGTGGTGCTGAAATTACTAAAAGAAATCTGAATCAATGGATGCTTAAAATCACTAAATATGCTCAGCGTTTGTTAGATGATCTGGAAGGATTGGATTGGCCTGAAAAGGTTAAAAAGATGCAGGCAAATTGGATTGGTCGCAGTGTTGGGGCAGAGATTACTTTTGAAGTTGAAGGAACAGGGCAGCCTATTACTGTTTTTACGACTCGATCAGATACTCTTTTTGGTGCTACTTATATGGTTATTGCTCCAGAACATTCGATTGTAAAAGAGATTACTACTCCTGAACAACTTTCAAAAGTTGAGGAGTATATAAATGAAGCGTCAAAGAAATCTAACATTGAGCGGATGATTGAAGATAAGAAGAAAACTGGTGTTTTCACTGGTGCATATGCGATAAATCCGATTAATGGTGATAAAGTCGCCATCTGGATTTCTGATTATGTATTGATGGATTACGGAACTGGTGCAATTATGAGTGTACCTGCTCATGACCAGAGAGATTTTGATTTTGCAAAAGAATTTGGTTTGCCTTTAAAAGTTGTAATTCGTCCTGATGGGGAGACTTTTGAAGCAGAAGATTTGACTGAAGCCTACACAGAATCTGGGAAAATGGTGAATTCAGGAGAATTTACGGGTCTTACTTGGGAAGAAGGTAAAAAGAAGGTTACTCAATATCTTGCTGATAAGCAAGTTGCAAAAGCTACAGTTAACTTTAAATTACGTGACTGGGTCTTCTCACGCCAACGTTATTGGGGAGAACCAATTCCGATTATCCATTGTGAAAAATGTGGAATGGTTCCTGTTCCAGAAGAGGATTTGCCAGTTCGGTTGCCAGATGTTGATAGTTATGAGCCTACTGGTACAGGTGAATCTCCACTGGCCAGAATTGAAGAATGGGTAAACACTACTTGTCCAAAATGTGGTGCCGTCGCAAAGCGTGAAACTGATACAATGCCACAATGGGCTGGTTCTTCATGGTATTTCCTACGTTATCCTGATCCACATAACACGAAAGAACCATGGAGTAAAGAAGCAATGCAGAATTGGATGCCAGTAGATCATTATGTTGGCGGTATTGAACATGCGATTCTCCATCTTCTCTATGCACGTTTCTTTACTAAATTTATTTATGATATTGGTGCAATAAACTTTAATGAACCTTTTAAACGTCTATTTAACCAAGGAATGGTTTATAAAGATGGATCTAAAATGAGTAAATCTAAGGGGAATGTAGTTAGCCCTGATGAGCTTATTGATAGATATGGGCGCGATACAATCAGACTCTATGAACTTTTTGTGGGCCCACCTGAAGTCGATGTAGAGTGGAGTGAACAGGGTTTTGAGGGTGTAGCACGTTTCTTGAATAGAACTTGGAATTTAGTTAATGAAAGTATAGATGAGAGTAAATTTGTTGAATCAACTAAAGAGTTAGAACGGGCTCGTCATAACTTAATTAAAGATGTGACCGAACGTCTAGAAGAACTTAAACTAAATACTGCAGTTAGTGCATTTATGTCCTATGTCAATTTCTTAAACAAAGAGAAAGAAAAGGGGATTGACAGAGAATCAATTGAAAATCTTGCTAAGCTTTTAGCACCATTTGCACCTCATTTTAGTGAAGAAGTATGGGAGTTAATGGGTCACAATGAGAGTGTCTTTAAAGAAAAATGGCCAACTTTTGATCCTACTAAGCTGGTTGCTGATGAGATGAAACTTCCAGTTCAGATCAACGGTAAGATGAGAGAAACTCTGATTATTAGTGTTGATGCATCAAAAGATGAGATTTTAGCGAAAGCAAAAGAACTGCCAAATGTTCACAAGCATATTGAAGGTAAAAATGTGGTTAAAGAAATTTATGTTCCGAAGAAGATTATTAATATTGTAGTGAAGTAAGATAAATAAAATAAAGAAGAGGTTAGTTTTAATGCTAATCTCTTCTTTATTTTGAAAAGATATTTCATAGATTATGTCTTTGATCAGTAAAAACCTATTAACTAAATCACGAATTTGTACTATGTTCTAATAAGAATTGATCTTCAAAACCTACACATACTAAAGTATAATAGTTATTAAACGATCTACTATACAGCTAGAGTAATGGAAAGAGGGTGAATATATGATTAAGGTTCGTAATATGGAGTGGAAAGACTATCAACAGATTAGCTGGATTGATCAGCTCGCTTTCGCAGGTCATTATAAAAAGACATATGGAGTAAGTCAATTTCCAGAAAGAACTCAAAGTGGAATGGATGCTTATATAAATTGTACTGGTGGAGAGGCTTTAGTTGTGGAATATAGTGGACAAGTTGTGGGTTTTAATTTTGTACATCAGTGGGGTAGCCTAGGTTGGTTTGGCCCATTGGGAATAGATCCAAATTATCAGAGAAGAGGTCTTGGTAAGGCTTTATTAGAAAAAACCTTGGAAATTTATGAAGAAAGACAGGTAGCAGAAATCGGGCTTGAAACCCGTGTGGACTCGCCTGCCAATATCGGTATGTATATGTCAATGGGATTTCAACCTATGTGTGTAACTTTAGATTTAACTCGGACGGTGAAAATTGGTAAAATGGCTACTCCGCTTATAAAAATTCGTCCAGAAGTAGAATTTTTATATTATAAAGAAAAAATGAATGAAGCTGATTTAAATCAACTTTGTGAAGAAGTATGGAAATTGACTGATCAAGTTAATCCAGGTCTTGATTATAAATCAGAGTTAGAATTACTTCTTAAATTTGGTTTTGGACAAGTGATTGTAATGAAAGAAGAAGGGGAAGTATGTGGATTAGCTCTGATTATGACAACTGATTTACGTGGACAGGAAGGTTTTGCAGTAACAATTCGTGGATTGTTGATAAAACCAGGAACACCAGCAATGGAATATATTAGATTATCAGAATTATTACAGGAAGTTTATCAGGTTACCAGACAGTTAAAGCGGAGTAAAGTAGCAATATCCGTGTATAGTGCGTATGATGCTGTTACACGTTATTTACTTAAAGATGAACATTTTACTATTAGTTTTCCTTATTTAAGAATGGTGATGAATGACCCCTATTTCCCAATTAGAAGAGGTGGAATAGAACTTTCTAAATGGAGGGGCTAAATAATATATGTAGCTTATAAGCTACATATATTAAATTTAACAACTTTCGGAAGAGGATTTATATCTCCACCGAAAATTAATTTATTTAAGAATAGTTACACCCACGTATAGAAGATGGGATATTTTTGCCTTCCGAAATTGTTGTTAAACTGAGTAATAAAAAATATTAAAATGGAGATAATAATATCAAGGATGTATGCACGTAAAAATTTTCTAATAGGGGTGGGAAAGTGAGATGAATTTTTTATTCGCCATAGGTTTAGGGAGTGGACTGGCAGGAGCAGCAGGGTTTCGAGCTTCTTTTCCATTATTACTAGCCTCACTTTTGGCTAGATATATTAAAACTATTCATTTACCCCCTGCTCTAGAATGGCTTCAATCTACTCCTGCTTTGATACTTCTATTAGCATTAATGTTGTTAGAATTTTTGGTAGATCAGTTTCCAGGGGTGAGTTTTTTTCACACCTCGTTGTACACAGCAATAAAAGTTCTCGCTGGTGGGATTCTCTTTACTTTGGCTGTTAATACAAATTTTTTCATTGGCATGATTTTTGGAGGGTTGATTACTGGTCTTTTAATTTTTTCTGGTTTGGTTTTAAAACCTTGGGTTTTACGCGAACAGCACTATTTTAGAAATTTGGAATATCCAAGTATTGAAAATCTAGCATCTATTTCTCTGACTATTTTAGCTTTTGCTGTACCTTGGCTCAGTCTTTTTTTGGTTATTGGGTTGATTTATACTTCCATTAAAATTGGTTGGCGAATTGCTTAATCGGTGAAAGGAGGATGAGGACGAGTATGAGTGGATTTGTACGCGGATTATTTGTAGGAACAGTTATAGGGACAGTTTCCAGTATGGTGATGAGATCTGATTATCGAAACAAAGCTAAAGAATGGATTCGCCAGGGAGGCCAAATGCTTGAATTTGCTGAGGAGGGTTTGGGCACCATGGGTAATATGGTTCATCAAGGACAGAATATGTTTAAAGAAAAGGTGAGTCCGCAAATGTCTGAAATGAAGGAAACTTTTCAAATGGGAAAAGAAAAAATTAATCAGCGTGTAGAGGTTTTAGAGAAGAGATTGGAGGAGCTAGAGAAGGGATATTAAGATGGAGAAGACAAAATTTCAAGAAAATTATCAAAAACTTCTAATTTTGGTGCTTATACTCCTGCCTTGTTTTTTCTTTCTGTATTTAGTCAGGGGTATTCTTTTTCCTTTTTTTATGGCTGGAGTGATTGCTTATCTCGTGAATCCTTTGATTGAAAAACTTTTGGGTCGTGGATTTAATCGATTAGGAGCTTTGATATTACTCTTTAGTATGTTAGTAACTATAAGTTTAATTTTTGGTATTTTTGGATTACCGCTTATTGTAGATGATTTAAATAGTTTAGCTCAAACCTTACCTACCTATGTTACAAATTTACAGAATCGTTTAGATCAAGTCTATTCTGATTTCAAGCGAATTAAACTTCCTGCAATTGTTAAACAGGTTGCTGATCAGACTCTCTTAAAAGTTGAACAGTTTGGTTTGGATTTTGTAAATCGCCTAACTGATTTGACCCTTAATATATTTTCACATTTGATGAATCTGATAATGGCACCGATTATTGCATTCTATATTTTGAAGGATTTAGAAGAGTTAAATAAAAGTGCTCAGCTTTGGATTCCAAAACAATATCGAAAAGAAGTTATTCAACTTATGAGTGAGATCAATGGTGTCTTGAATGGTTTTATGCGTGGACAATTTTTAGTTGCTATTTTAATTGCCGCATTTACTACAGTGGGGCTTGTTATATTAAAGGTAAAATTTGCTATTGTTTTAGGTATTTTTGCTGGGGCGTTTAATATTATCCCTTATCTAGGGCCAATTTTAGGAGCTATTCCTGCTGTGGCGATAGTATTGATCAAATCGCCTATTCAGGCTGTAGGAGTAATTATTTTGTTTGTTGTGATTCAGCAGATTGAGAGTGGTTTTATTTCTCCAAGAATTATGGCAGATAAAGTTGGATTGCATCCTGTTACAGTAATTTTTGCAGTTTTAGCTGGTGGACAAATTGGTGGGATTATTGGCATGATTTTGGCGGTACCAATTGCAGGGATTGTTAAGGTGATTTTAAAATTTATTCGTGAAAAATTGGGATATTTCTCTTGACAAGATCATGCTTTTCCGATATAATCAAGAAAAATAAATATTTTAAATGACGATGATAGAAATGAAGTAGGTTAGCTCCAGTTCTAAGAGAGGAGATCTATTAGCTGTAAGGATCTCTGTTCATGACTAACTGAAAGCCCTTCTTGAGTTATAGACCGAAATTATTGGCTTTGAGTCAAGAGTAAGTCTATCGTATTACAGGCGTTAACTGTTATGGTGATTTTCAGGAAACATCAACTGAGGCCGAATGAATTATTTTCGGTGAAACAGGGTGGTACCACGGATTTAAACCCGTCCCTGCTGTTTAACGTGCACTAGCACGCGAAACAGTAGGGGCGGTTTTTTTATTTTCAGGAGATTTGAATTTCGAGGAGGTATTTTAAATGAAGCGAATGACAGGTAATGAACTTCGTAAGGCTTATCTTGATTTTTTTGAAAGTAAAGGTCATATGGTGATGCAGAGTGCACCTTTAGTTCCAAAAAATGATCCTACATTATTATGGATTAATGCTGGTATGGCACCTTTAAAGCCATTTTTTGATGGTCGTGCTGTACCTCCTTCTAGAAAAATGGCTAGTTCACAAAAATGTATTCGTACCAATGATATTGAAAATGTTGGTAGAACTGCTAGACATCATACTCTATTTGAAATGTTGGGTAATTTCTCTTTTGGAGATTATTTTAAAAGCGGAGCTATTCATTTTGCCTGGGAACTTTTAACAAAGGAGTTTAAAGTTCCTGCGGAGAAACTCCTTGTTGCCGTATATGAAAAGGATGAGGAAGCGGAAAGAATATG
>JAGMES010000129.1 GCA_023128035.1 Halanaerobiales bacterium
TGAAAGCTTGCTTGTCGGCTAAAACATTCTTTAAATTTATTAAAAACTTGATCTAGAAATTTCCAAAAAACTTTTGACTGTCCAGTAACATACAGCATTATTTAAAGGAGGCATATCACAAGGAACGCATATGCTTTGTAGAACTAAACCGCTTCGTGGTGTTTTATGAGTTTATAAAAAACGATACTTAAATAAGTATCGTTTTAAGCTTACTAAAATAACAGTTCAAACAATGAAGTACTTAGCAAAAAATATCCTTTACCTTCATTTGATAGATTATATCCGTAACCAAACTGCACCAGATCATCAAATAATGTGATTGTAACCCCAATACCATACTCAATTTTATTATTTCCTTTTATCATTACTGAGTTTAAACCCAGTCCGGGATTTACTAATTTTAATACTTTTTCTAATTTATTGTGGTTATAATTATTTGGACGCGGTTTATTATGAAGCACCCACGAAATTGAAGTGACTGATTGAATAGAATTCGTCCACTTGCCCTTAATAAATACTAAACCACCCAAAAAATTATTATACTGACCGTATCTTTGAACCTTGAAATAATAATTTTCTTCTTTCAACAAAGTTCCTTGATATTCTAATTGTATACTTAATTGATAAATGTCATTTTTTTGTCGAACAGTTCGAGGTATATCAATAATAGTTGGTTGTAAACTAGCTATGGAGACAACTTCAGTCAACTCGGAGAAGAGCTCATCTTTAATGCTAATCTTGTCATGAATTGTAGTGAATGAATGCAATTTAGTGTCTAGAAACAATTCTTCTAAATATATTTTTTTTGCATCAATATTTGCTATCAATTTCCATAACTCACTATACAATTGAATATTTTTTGTCAAGTGCTCTCGCTCTACATCAGAAAAGGTATAAATTACTTTATCAACGCTATTATATGTTCCCGTCTTGAGGTCATCATAATTTTTCAAATAAATTCTAGTAGGATAATTATCTTTAGTTTCATGAATACACCATATATTTAGTTTCATTTTACTATTCTCTATGAGTAACTTTGACTCATGTGCTATTTCATTTTCAATCATATTAATTTGATGAACTAAAAATTTTACTAAATCTACTTTCTTTAATTTTTTATTTTCCATAATGGGTTCCACATAATTTGAAATAGTTTTTAATATTGTTTTATAATCTTTCTTTGTTTCCAAATGCTCGTTTAGCTCTGCTAAAAAAGTAGTTAACTCACTAGTTTTTTCTCGAAGTTCTATACTTTTATTAGAAGAAATAATTCCGTGATCGTTTTTTAAAGTCTCAACATTAAATTGGAGGTCAATATAGCTATTGATGTCCATATTGTAATAACTATTTTCAAAAGTAATTGGAATTTGTTCTCCATTTTCTGTACATTCAGTAAATGTGAGGAATCCATCTTGTCCAAAACATGGTAATGATATTAAAAATAACGTACTAATAATCACTAAAAAAATATTATATTTAAATCTCATATCAAATTAGCCCCTTCACTAAATTATTTTTTTTCAAAAACAAGTCCTGAATAGTATAATAAATTATCATTAATTGTTACAACTTCACCCGAGCCGTAAGTAATCAGTTTATTCTCATTTACAGGTTTTAATAATAACTCTAAATCGCTTCCTTCCCAGGTCGTTTTCATAACTATCCAACCATCAACAACATTTATTGTTAAAACAGAAAAAGAGTTAGAATATACATGTTTTTCACTTTCTTGAGTAGGTAAATAAGTTCCAGAAATATTTTCAAAAGTTTGAGGAATTTCATATGGATTAACTTTCTCCATAACAATCTTCATCTCAAGGTCTTCATACTTCAAGATTAATCGTGGATAAACTATCCCATTGTTTGCACGGTAAAAGTCTAAAAATACATCATCAACTCCCATAAAACTTCCGATTCCAAAATTCAGAAATAAAATTTGCTTTACTACTCGGAATCGCTTATCATCTCTCGTTTTTAATGATAGCCCAGTTCCTTGCAAATTTATATTAAATTTATCATTTTTTGACGATAAGTCAATAAAAATCGGGATATCTCCAATACCTACATATCTTCCAGTATATTTTCCAAAGTCATCAGGTTGTAAATCCAATATTTTTTCCTCATGTAACAGAGAATTGTTTTCTGATAAACATACTTTTTCACTTGCAAGTATTTTTAACGCTTCATTGGCAATATAATGTCTTGAAAATAATTGATTTGTATTATATAAAATAGCTATTCCTAATTTTTCTTCAGGTAAGGCGACCATAAGACTTGAAAATCCTGTTAGAGTACCGCCATGTCTAATATTAATTTCTGTATTTGGAATAATTGATTTGTTAATCTTCCACCCTAAGCCATAAGGATCATCATCTAGATCATTATCTGGATATTGAATAGTAAACATTTGATCCAAAGATTCCTTGCTAAGTAATTGTTGACCATCATTTGTTTTACCTTCGTTTAATATAAATTGCATAAATTTTGCTAAACCTTCAACGCTAGAAATTATTGAACCTGCTGGCTGATCTCTTTCTACCAACTGTTCGATTTCATTAGCTTTTTTTGAACCTCCCTGAATTTTATAACTTTTTGATATGTAATCAATATTAGAATTATTTAATCCTGGTTCCGAGCTTAGCATACCTAATGGAGTAAATAATTCTTCTGAAATAAATTGAGAGTAACTCTTGTTAGAAACATTTTCTATTATTTTTCCAAGCAAAGCATATCCAATATTGGAATATTTGTATAAAGAATCAGGAGCTAAAGCTAGATAATCATCTCTTAACTCAGATAAGAGAAAATCTAATTTAGGTGGATTAGCACTTCTGATATCTTTATATAAATCTCTTTTTAAACCACTATGATGATTCAATAATTGTCTAACTGTGATCGTAGTGGATTTATTCTCTAAACTATTAATTTCAAATGGAATATACTTAGTTATCGGGGCATCTAATTCAACTAAACCTCTCTCTATTAATAACATTATTCCGGTAGCTGTAAAAGATTTTGTAGCTGATCCAATTCTGTACAATGTTTCAGGAGTAGCTATAATTTCATTTTTTACGTCCTGAAAACCATAACCTTTAGACCAAATTATACCATCTTCGTCCACAATCGCTACACTAAAACCTTGTATATTATTCTTTTTGATCTCACTTTCAATCAGTTCATTAATTTTCTTGATTTCTTTGGAGTAATTGGCAATTGTGCTTTGACTCATAAAAGAAGTTACTAAAACAAGTGCTATTAATACTAACTTCAATTTTTTCATAAAATCATCCTCTCTTTCGAATTCCACAGTAATAACTGCATAAAGTTATTATATCACAATTTTATTAAAAATAAATAGTTTCTAGATTTTTTTTACCCTTCTTTAACAGAAACACCAATTGTCCGCAAAATTTTAATTCTGCTCGCTCCTAAAATAAATATTGTCCAAATAACTCCTACAGAAATGAATACTATATGTGAAGGAAATATGTCCATAATTATGCCAACTAAAGCCATTGAAATAGGTACTAATGCGCGATTTAAGCTACTTAATAGGCCAAATACTCTACCACGTAAGGAATCTGGGATTAGACGTTGTAATAATACGCTTAATGGAATATTGCATATTGAGTTTGCAACACCAAATATTAATAAAATACCAAGTAAGAATAAAAAAATCTTAAAAAACGAGTAATTAACCAAATTAGTCGGTGAAATTACAAATCCAATGAGTATAAAAGCAAGTCCTATTACTGGAGTTGTGATTTTTAGAGTATTATAATAATTTTTAATATCTGATGAAATACTCAAAATTATTGCTCCTATTACTGAACCAGCGGGAATTATCGCTAGACTAATTCCATATAAGTTACTATTAACTTTAAGCACTTCCTTAAACACAAAAGGCAATCCAACCATCACAGTACCTGCAAAAAGGAAATTTGTAATTACAGACAAATTAAATAAAATAAAAATCTCTTTTTGTCCATACAAATACCTTAACCCTATTTTTAAATCTTCCATTAGAGTATTTGAATTATTGGTATCTTTTTTAATCGGTGGAATTTTAATAAATAATTCTGATAGAGCCGAGAATATGTAAGAAAGACCATTAAGTATAAAAACTGTTGCAACACCAAATACCGCTATCAATATCCCTCCGATTGCTGCGCCAATTATTGAAGTAAAGTTAGTACTGAAATACTCTAAAGAATTAGCTTTTTGTAAGTTTTTATCACTTACAATATTAGGAATAGTAGCTCCAACTGCTGGGTTAAAGAAAGCACTACAAATTGCAATTAGCACAGTAGCGATTCCTAAATGGATAAAATCCGCCATATTATTATATATTGCCCAACCTAGCCATAGCACTACAATACCTCTAATAAAATCCATGCCAACTATCAAAAACTTTCTATGTATCCTGTCAGCTATAACTCCACCAAAGGGCCCTAATAATACTCCTGGTAAAGTAGATAATAACATGATAACTCCTGTTATCGTTCCACTATTTGTAAGATCTAATATAAACCAGGTTAAACCAATAAAATGAATACTATTTCCAATTCTCGAGACTAATCCTCCGAAAAATAGTAGTAAATAATTTTTGTTACTAAATAAATTTGTATTAGATTGTACTTCTGTCATTCAAGTTTGCTCCTCTCAGAATCTAAGATATGGGATGAACATCATCCCGTATCTTAGATAAAATACTTTATTTTTGTAGGATATCTATATATTCTTTAAATAAGTGCAAAGTACCTGTTTCTTCAGAAATTTGTTCAAATCTTTCTAATTGTTCCTTTTCAGATACTAGTTTAGTGTCAAAAACTGATTTAAGCATCTTTATTGCATCTTTCATTTGTTCAATTGTAGCTTGTTTGCCTTCTTTTTCTAATGAAAGTTGTAAATCATGAATCTTTCTATATGGTTCAATAACTCCCTTTTGGTACTCTTCGTTATTCCAATTATTATTTGGAGTACATACAGCAATTGCCAGACATCTTGTTAATACTGATTTTTCTTCTTTTTTTAAGCTAGCTAGAGTTTCTCGTAATTTTTCAATATCACTCGCAATGTCGTAGGAAAATACTTTTATATTTGACTTATCCCTCTTTAATAAGTTTTTCAATACTTTCTTTGGCCCAAGCTCTACTGCAAAACGAACTCCCTCAGAAAATAAAAACTTAATTGAACTTTCCCACCTTACTGGGTGAAGCATTTGTAATGTCAAATTTTCCACAATTTTTCCTTCACTGACATATGGTCGAGCAGTAACATTAGAGATTACTGGATAATGTAATTTAGCATATTTATAATTTAATAATTCTTTTTCTAAATTTGCTGCTGCTGACTTCATCAACGGACTATGGAAAGGAGCACTTACTTTTAGCATAGATGCTTGTACTCCCTTCTCTTCAAATGTTTCTTTTACTTTATCTACTGCATTTTTATGTCCTGAGATAACAATCTGCTTTGATGAATTATAATTAGATATGACCACAACTTCATCATCTGTAGATACTTTTTTACATTCCTCTTCAATAATATCGGCAAAAACTCCACTGATTGCTGCCATAGCCCCCAATCCTAATCCTACCGCATCTTGCATAAATTTACCGCGATTATGTACAATTTTGACAGCATCCGAAAAATTAATTCCCCCAGCACATGTTAACGCTGAAAACTCACCTAAACTATGTCCTGCTAAAAAATCTGGTTTTAGGCCTAGTTCTTGTTCTAAAACTTTGTAGCAGGATATACTTGTAGTTAAAATCGCAGGTTGAGTATTTTCAGTTTTTGTTAATTCATCAATATCACCTTCGAAGCACAATCTTTTTAAATCAAATCCCAAAGAATCATTAGCTTCTTCAAAGATTTCCCTAACTACAGAAAATTCATCATATAATTTTTTTCCCATCCCAACATATTGAGAACCTTGACCAGGAAATAAAAAAGCCCATTTTTGCATTGTTCACACTCCTTAAAAGACTTATTGGTAATTGGTTTGAAGTATTTTGATCAATCTCATATAACCTTTAACGAGTTTTACCATTTGATTTCGATCAAATCTTCCACTATTATATTTTAAGACAAATTCACCCTGACTTCCATTTGCTACTAAAATAATATCGAATAACGTCAATAGATCAACTTTTTCAGATGTTCCTTTTGCATAGAATAAAGGAATTACTGAAAACTTTTCTTTTTTAACAATTAATTTTTCTACACTTTCAACTTTAAAAGAATTAGTATGCTTAAACTCGTTTTTAACTGAATAGGTTAATCTTACTAGGTCTGAAATGTTTGCGATACTTTTTAAATCCATAGAAAGGATATTAACATTAACACTCTTATCTAAAATGGTTTGTAGAGATAATTTTTTGGCTTTAGTAATATCTGACCACAGGTAAACATACATTGCCAAAATTATATCTATAACTTCAACTTTTTCGTGTTCTGCAATTTTTCTTAAATTATTTAGTAAATCTTTATCCATTTTAAATTGTATATTTGCTTCTTTTTTGCGTGTCTGAGTATTAATAAAATACTCTTTCGGCATTGTGAGCATTGGGATTTTTATATCTTTTAGAGATGTGTCATTCCCCTCTGCAATAAATTCAGCTAAACTTTTAATTGTAGAATATGAGAAAAGGTCAGGAACTGTAATTTTATTAGGATATTTTTCATTTATCAAAGAAAAGGCTTGAATTAACAGCATAGAGTTTCCACCAATATCGAAGAAATTATCGTTAGTCCCGATCTTTTCTAATTGGAGGATTTCTGACCAGATTTCAACTAAAGTTTCTTCAACAGTATTTTCAGGTGCGACATATTCTACTCCTGTTTTTAGCTTGCCATCAGGTTTAGGAAGCGCTTTTCTATCTATCTTTCCATTAGCATTTATAGGCATTGTATCTAATTGAATGAAATAAGATGGCAGCATATAATCTGGTAATTTATTTTTAAGTAAGTTTTTAATTCTGGAACTGTCAACTCTTTGGTTGCTACAAAATATGCGATCAAATATTTATTATCATTCTTGTCTTTTTCAGCAACGACTATTACATCAGATATCTCTTCATGTAGTAATAATTGGTTTTCAATTTCACCGAGTTCAATTCTAAATCCCCTAATCTTAACCTGATGATCTATTCGTCCTAAAAACTCTAAAGTTCCATCTTTTAACCATCTCACTAGATCTCCAGTACAGTACATCTTTTCATGTAATTTGAAAGGATTATCAATAAATTTTTCATCTGTAAGATCAGGTCTGTTAAGATATCCTCTAGCTACCCCCGATCCTGATATACATAGTTCTCCAGGTACACCGACAGGTTGCAGTCTTCTATTTTTATCAAGTACATATAGTTTTGTATTAGCAATCGGAGAACCAATTTTTATTAATGGATCTTTTTCTTGATGTCTATATATTGTTGACATTACTGCGGCTTCAGTAACACCATATTCACACACAATTTCAATATCTTTGTTTTTACTTATTGTTTTTTCTATAATAATATTCGGAATTTTATCTCCTGCAAGAGTAATTACTTTTAAAGAATCTGCTTCATCTTTTGAAAGTTGGTCAATTATAGCTTGATATAATAAAGGTACACTTATAAAATGAGTAATCTGATTTTTTACAATAATTTCTTTAATCTTAGTAATATCTTTCATCTCTTCTTCACTTAAAAGGACAATTTTAGCTCCGGAGATAATTGGTGTAAAGAAACTTGTTACAAAACCATCAAAGGAGTATGAGAATAATTGTAGCGATTTTTCTTTCTCTTCAGGTAAGATCATTTCAATATCTGACAGCTTAATTTCTGGATTTATGATCATTGTTTCAACTATTTTGATATAATGTTCAGCTAGTTTGTTTATAGTCTCTTCATTGAACAGTTTTGTGCAATACTCCCATTCTAAAATAATTCCGTCTTTAATTTCGATGGCATTTAAAGTTAGATCAAATTTTGATATATTTTTTTCAAATTTATAAGATTTAAATTTTAAACCTTCTAGTTCATAGTTAGGAGCATTAGTATTTTGTAATGCAAACATTGTATCGAAAAGTGGATTCCTACTTAAATCTCTTCGAATTTCAAGTTTTTCAACTAACTCTTCAAATTGATAATCCTGATTTTCGTATGCATTTAGAGCATTTTCTTTTACTTCTGATAAAAACTCTTGAACAGTCTTGTTTGCATTTAGAAAATTTCTTAAGGCTAAAGTATTTACAAACATACCAATCAATTTTTCAAGATCAGCATGTCCTCTTCCAGCTATTGGCGAACCAATGATAATATCTTCTTGACCACTATATTTTGATAGAAGAATATTATAAGCAGTCAACATTAGCATATATAATGTACTACCTGAGTTTGCACCTAATTTTTTAAAATTGTCAACTACTGTTCTGTCAAGTTTTTTATAGACTCGGTCTCCTTCAAAGCTTTATTTTAGAGGTCGTGGATAATCATATGGCATATTTAATATTGGAATTTCGCCTGCAAATTTCTTTAACCAATATTCTTCTTGTACTTTAAATTTGTCTGATTCAAATAAATTATTTTGCCATACCGTGAAATCTTTATACTGTATTCTTAATTCCGGCAATTGCTTACACTCATATAGTTCAAAAAATTCTCCAATTAAGTTAGCTATAGAAGAACCATCTGAAATGATATGATGCATATCAAATATTAAAAGATGTTAGTTCTAGGTATTGCAATGGATTACGGGCAATCATTTTTGGAATTACTACCAATTTACCACCATATAAGAGTGCACCATACATCTCCCATACTGAAAAATCAAAACAATATGAATGGAACATCGTCCAAATGTCATTACTATCAAAATCAAATAAACACTTATCATTAAAGAGTAATCTGACTACATTCCTATGTTCAATCATTACACCTTTTGGTCTTCCAGTTGTACCAGAAGTATAGATTATATAGGAAAGATCAGAAAAATTATTGATATTTTCAAGATTAGAACAATCTCCCTGATACAATGAGTTATCGTCAAGAGAAATGATTTCTTTATCAAATTTTATACCATTCACTAGATTATTGGTTGTTAGGAGAATATTTGTTCCACTGTCTTCTAAAGTAAAATCAATTCTATCCATAGGATAATCTGGATCAATTGGCAGATAAGCTCCTCCGGCCTTCAAAATTGCAAGTATCCCAATAATCATCTCAATAGAGCGATCTACTAACATTCCCACAATCACATCAGATTTAACTCCATTATTTCTCAAGATTCGTGCTACCTGATTTGCCTTTTGATTTAATTCACTATAAGTTAGTTTTTGATTATCATAAATTACTGCGATATTATCAGGATATTTATCTACAATTTCTTCAAATATGCTATGAATAGTTTTTTGAGTTGGATAATTAGCGTTAGTATCGTTAAACTCATTTAATAATTAAACTTTTTCTTGATCAGATAAAATATCAAGTTCATCTAATCTTATTTCAGAATCATTACCTATTTCAGTTAAAATATTAATAAAATAATTCTTGAATCTTTGGATAGTTTCTTCTTTAAATAATTTTGTACAATATTCAATTTCAAATAACAATCCTTCTTCGCTCTCAGTAGCGGTAAGGGTAAGATCAAATTTGGCAATTTTATTTTTGAAATTATGAGTTTTAAACTTTATTTTAGAAAGCTCAATTTCGGTCATATCCATATTTTGTAATACCAACATTGTATCGAAAAGTGGATTTCTACTCATATCGCGACGTATATCTAATTTTTCTACCAACTCTTCAAATTGATAGTCTTGATTTTCAAATGCCAACAATGAATTTTCTTTAACTTCTGATAAAAAGTCACTAAATCGTTTATTTCCTTCTGGATAATTTCTTAATGCAACTGTATTCACAAAAATTCCGATAATTCCTTTAAGATCATCATGTGCTCTACCGGCTACAGGCGAACCTACTACCATATCTTCTTGACCTGTATATTTGTAAAGTAAAGAATTATAGGCAGCTAATAATACCATATAAAGTGTAGTGTCAGTTTGAGCAGCTAAAGAATTTATAGCATTTGTTAGCTTTGTACTCACAGCAAAACTAATGCGCTCTCCTTCAAAACTTTGTAATGCCGGTCTTGGATAATCAGTTGCAAGATTAAGTACAGGAATATCATCAATACCAATGGTCTTCACTGTCAATATATCTTGCCAAATTTCTACAAGTTTCTTCTCTATTTCGTTTTCTGGTGCAACATATTCTACACCAGTATTTATTACTCCATCTGGTTCAGGTAATGCTTTTTTATTTACCTTGCCATTGTTGGTTAATGGTATTTTGTCTATTTGAATAAAATACGATGGAATCATGTAATCTGGAAGATCTTTGCCTAAATATGTTCTTATATCTTCTACAACTAGTTTAATATCTGCTAAAACATAAGCACATAAATATTTTTCTTCATTTTCATTTTTTCTTGCTAAGACAATAGCACTTTTAATATTAGGATGATTTAATAATTTACTTTCAATCTCACCTAGCTCTACTCTAAATCCTCTAATTTTTACTTGATGATCAATTCTACCTAGATATTCCATTTCACCATTTGGGAGTACTTTTGCCAAATCTCCAGAGCGATAAAGTCTTTCACCAAAAATATGAGGATTTATAACAAATTTTTTATCGGTCAATTCAGGGCGATTTAAATATCCTCTTGCAACACCTTCTCCACCTACACATAACTCTCCTGAT
The DNA here is from genome assembly GCA_023128035.1 of Halanaerobiales bacterium. Next base: position 10,749 of record JAGMES010000129.1, read on the forward strand.
ACTCCTATCGGTAATAAGTTCATATTTTTATCCACAATGTAAGTGCTAAGGGTTGGAATTGGCTTACCAATATTGCTAATATTTACTTCGATCTCATACTCAGTTATTTCTTTATATGTTGAATGTACAGTTGTCTCTGTAATTGAATTACTATTAAGCAAAGTTTTCAAACTAATTACTTTTATAATTTTTGGTGTTTCTTTGATCTGGTTGGGATTTGTTATGAAAGGTATTCGGAGTGGAAAATATTTAGTTTCTAAAAATAATCCTGGTATTTTGCGGATTATTTTCCAGATGGTTTTGGTTCCTTTAATTGGAATCACTGGGTTATTCATCGTATTAAAGTTACCATCTTTTATAATTGGATCGACTTATATTGCACTTTTGTATAAGCCTGATCTTATAAGAAGCATATTCTGGCTTGCTGGATCAGTATTATTTTAAAGTTTAATTGTTGGTACGATGGGTTTTGTAAAAAAAGAAAGTTAATCTGAAATTCAGATTAACTTGACGGTTAAATGTGTAAAGGGTAATCAATAAATATTGATTACCCTTAGTTTTTAAAAAAGAAGATCATCTGCTTTAGCAAAGCCGATCAAAAGTGTGTGATATTTTGTTTCTGTTAAATTCATTGAACCGCCTCCTTTACTGTGCTATTTATTTGCTACACTGATATTGTAACATTCCATAACAAGCACTTTCTTAAAACCTTCGTTCGGTTTGATGCTATGTAAAATTCTAAGCCTTCCTTTTCTTTGTTCTAGAAAAGCTAGTTCTCTGTAAGTAAAACAGCACCGATTAATTCATCGGAATCATCGAGTAAAAGATAAGTTGGATTGTATGGTTCTATAACAAATTGATTATTCTGGATATAAGATTCATCATGTTCGGGGCAAAATTTTTCTTCACAACATTAATTATACATCCATAATTTTTTAAAAACATTAGAACCAGAAGAACTAGAAAAT
>JAGMES010000013.1 GCA_023128035.1 Halanaerobiales bacterium
ACAAAGACTTCATCAAAAGCTAACATATATTAGACATGATTATATTAACAAGGTGATTTTTTCATTGGCAAAAACCAAGCCAATGTATATTACTATCGAAGATTTAAATGTTAGAGGAATGATGAAGAATAAACATTTAGCTAAGTCAATTGCTCAACAGAACTTCTATTATTTTAAAGAAAGATTAGAGCAAAAGTGTACAGAATATGATATTGAATTAAGAACAGTATCACGTTTTTATCCTTCAAGTAAAACTTGTTCTATTTGTGGAGGATACAAAAAAGATTTAAAACTAAGTGATAGAGTTTATAAATGTGAGCATTGTGAAGCTGTCATAGATAGAGATTTAAATGCTTCGATTAACCTAGCTAAATGCAATGAATATACAGTAGCTTAAATAAAAAAAGTCTGTATATGTGTACCGATGGTCAGTCGGGAATTTACGCCCTTGGAGTGTTATAGCAAACAAAAGTAGCCTTTAAAAGGTGAAATTGGACACGAAGAACAGGGAAAAATCTTGATATAGACGTTTGTCTATGTTTTAAGTGGCAGGCGGAATAATGAGTAAAGAAATAAATTTTGCAAATGAACTGATTGATTTTGTCTATCAGAGTCCAACCTCTTTTCATGCAGTTGAAAATGTTAAGGGAAAGTTAGCTAAGAATGGATTTAGCGAGTTGGGCCTAAGGGATAAATGGGAGATTAAAAAGGGTGAAAAATATTATGTAACAAAGAATGATTCAGCCGTTGTTGCTTTTGTTGTAGGAACTGGAGAGGTTGAAGAAGATGGTTTCCGATTGATTGGTGCTCATACAGATGCTCCGACATTTCGAATTAAACCTGCTCCAGAGATGGTAGTAGAAAATAGTTATTTAAAATTAAATACAGAGGTTTATGGTGGGCCAATTCTAAATACATGGTTTGATAGACCATTATCCATTGCAGGACGAGTTACTTTAAAAAGTGATGATCCATTTTATCCCGAGACTACACTTGTTAGTATTAATAAACCATTAATGATTATCCCGAATATAGCAATCCATATGAACAGAAAAGTAAATGAAGGGATAGAACTTAATAAGCAGAAAGATGTTCTTCCGATGGTAGCACTTGTTAATGAGAAATTTGAAAAAGATAACTTTCTGTTAAAACTTATCGCTGATGAGTTATCTCTAGATCAGGATAGGATTATTGATTTTGACCTTTTCTTATTTGAGCATGAAAAAGGAAAAATTATTGGTTTAAATAATGAATTTATCTCATGTGGAAAACTTGATGATCTTGCCATGGTACATGCGGGAATTGAAGCATTGGTTAATACACCTGTAGGCAAATCCACTAATGTAATGATCTGCTTTGACAATGAAGAGGTTGGAAGTTCAACAAAACAAGGTGCTGGATCACCAATGCTCCGTAATATTTTAGAAAGAATCGTATATAGTTTAAGCAAGGATAAAGAAGACTTTTTTAGGGCTATTTATTCTTCATTTATGATTTCTGCTGATATGGCTCATGCTGTACATCCAAACGCACCTGAAAAACATGATCCTGTGAACAAGCCCATCATCAATAAGGGGCCAGTGGTTAAGATAAATGCTAATCAAAGTTATACTACTGATAGTGATTCTAATGCTGTCTTTGAACTTATTTGCAAAAATGCAGGGGTTCCAGTGCAAAAATTTGTAAATAGATCTGATGTCAGAGGTGGTTCGACAATTGGCCCGATTTCTGCGACTCAAATAGATATTCGTTCAGTTGATATTGGAAACCCAATGCTAGCGATGCATTCTATTCGTGAATTGGGTGGAGTCTTAGATCATTACTATCTCAAAAAAGCATTTGAGGAGTTTTATAGTTAACCTAAAGGATATTTTATAAAAATGCAGAAGAATAGATTATATACATATCTAATTTATAGTGGGAGGTTTTTATATTGAAAATCTTGATTTCTGCTGACATGGAAGGAATAACCGGTGTTGTTAGTGATGATCAGGTAAGTAGAAATGGTAAAGATTACGACAGAGCTAGACTTATGATGACCAAAGAAGTAAATGCTGCAATTCGAGGAGCTATAGTAGGTGGTGCTACAGAGATTATTGTTAACGATTCGCATTCGTCAATGAGGAATATTATCTTAGAAGAGCTTCATCCAGAAGCTCAATTGATCACAGGTTCTCCCAAAAGTTTGAGTATGATGCAAGGGATTGATGAAACCGTGGATGCGGTATTTTTTATAGGATATCATGCTAAAAAAGGTACAGCTCATGGAATTTTAGATCATACATATTCAGGTCGAGATGTGATGAAGTATAAGATTAATGGGATTGAATTTGGTGAAACGGGTCAAAATGCCTTGATTGCAAGTGCTTATGGAGCCTCTGTTATGTTGGTAACTGGTGATGTAAAAGTAACTGAAGAAGCAAAAGCACTGTTACCTCATATAGAAACTGTTGCTGTAAAAGAAGGCGTAGGAAGATATGCTGCTAAAACCCTTCATCCAAGTAAATCACATGCTCTTATTGAAGAGGCTGCCAAACGAGCAGTACAACGGATTGATGAAAGTGAATTATTTACATTAGAAGGCCCTTATACTTTAGAACTTGAATTGGCAAACTCTGGTATGGCTGACATGGCTGAATTGATACCTAGTGTTGAACGTATTAGTGGTAGAATAGTACGTTTTAGCCATTCAGATTATATTACTGTTTATAAGTGTTTTAGAGCTATGATAGCGATGTTATAATTTTTTTTGAAAGAGGGGATATAGTTGAAAAAATTTGAATATAAATGTATATCTATTTTGGGAGGCGGCGGAAAAACTACTAGAGTATTAAAGTCGATGTAATAACTACGTTATTACATCTTAAGTTTAACAACTTTCGGAAGGATGTTTATGCTTTTACCGAAAGTTAACTTATTTGAGAATAGCTATTCCTATTTGGAGAAGATGGGGATTTATGCCTTCCGAAATTGTTGTTAAATGAGTATGGACAACAAGGATGGGAACTAGTTTCTACATGGTCTGTATGGCATTATTTTAAACGAGAAGTTGAGTAAATATATTTATGATTATCCTAAAAACCATTTGATCAATTGATTGAATGGTTTTTTTGTTGTCAAAAGAAAGTGAGGAAGAATATGCTAATAAAGGGGGGAAGATAATGATTAATAGATGGAAGGTATGTAAAAAGGTAATTTTAATAGTATTATTTTGTTTTTTGCTCAATACCAGAAATTATATTACTATAGCAGAACATGAATTAGATCAGGATGGCTTTTATATGAGTGAATATAGTCATCAATTTATGATTGAAAGATTTGAGCAATTTGGAGATGGAATCGAGAAAGGAATCTGGATTGCTTTGTTTTTATTATTAATTTTATCTTTTATTATTCACCAAAAAGAAAAACCTGCTGAGGATGAGGAAAAAAAATTGTATGATATAGAAGAACTCTACAAAAAACTAGGGATAGTAGAAAATGAATTTATAGCAACGAAAAATGAGATAAATAATTCATATTCTAAGATAGTACTTAATATTGGACGAAGTGAAGAGGCATTAAATAATTTGAGGGGATATATCGAGAAACTGAAAGACTCAAGTCCGGAAAAATGAGAAGGATTTTTTATTTTATTTGTGGTATAATGATTAATGTTACATAAAAAGAAGATTTATTTTTATATGAAAAGTATAAAAGGAGAGATGTAGGTTATGAAAGATCAGATTATTCGTGCCTCTGGAGCTATGGGGCAAGTAAGAATCTTCGCTGCTGTTACTACTGAGTTAGTGGAAGAGGCAAGACAGCGGCATAATACGTCACCTTTAGCCACGGCAGCACTTGGAAGAGCTTTGACAGCGGGTGGTTTAATGGGAACGATGTTAAAAGAAGGTCAACGAATAAGCTTGCAATTTTTTGGAGATGGACCTCTAGGACCAGTCTTTGTAATTGCTGATGTTGAGGGAAATGTGCGTGGATATGTTCGCCATCCTGAGGCTGATTTATCACTAAATGATAAGGGTAAGTTAGATGTGGGACGAGGGATTGGTAATGGTAATTTATATGTCATTAAAGATTTAGGCTTAAAAGAACCTTATAAAGGAAGTATTCCTCTGGTAACTGGAGAAATCGGTGAAGATTTGACTCATTACTTTATGAAATCCGAACAAACCCCTTCAGCAGTAGGAGTAGGCGTTTTAGTACAACAGGACTATTCAGTCAAAGCTTCTGGCGGTTTTATTATGCAGTTACTTCCTCATGCTGAAGAGTCCACCATTCAACAATTAGAAGCTAATCTTGCAAAATTATCAGGTGGTGTGACACAGGTTATCGATGAAGGAAAAGGCCCTGAAGAGTTAATTGAGATTATTCTTAACGGGATAGAATATCATATTACTGAAAGACGTGATGTGCGTTTTAAATGCAATTGTAATCGGGAACGGCTAGAGAAAATTGTGATAAATTTGGGTGAAGAAGAAGCAAGGGATATTCTTTTACAGGAGAATAAGCTGGAATTGACCTGTCATTTTTGTAATGAAAATTATTGTTTTGACGAAAAAGATTTAGATCGGTTATTTGCTAAAGTATAGTTAGCATAAAGATGCTTCTTTATCAGAGGCATCTTTTTTATATTGAGTGATAGCAAAATTATGGTATATTATCGATGAGGGTGGTGCAGAATAATCTCAGATAATTTAAATGAGGTGATTTTGAAGTGAATTTATCTGATCTTGCTATTAATCGTCCAATCGGTACCTTGATGGTTATTTTACTTATTTTGTTATTTGGAGTTGTCTCCTGGAGTCGTTTGAATATAGACCTCTTTCCTGATATGTCGTTTCCAGTAGTAGCAGTTATAACAAGTTATGAAGGGGTTGGGCCAGAAGAGATGGAGAATTTGGTTACAAAACCTTTGGAAAGTATTTTAGGAACCATAACAAAGTTGAAGAATATCTCTTCAACCAGCCGTGCAGGACAATCACTAGTTATATTGGAATTTAATTGGGGTACAGATATGGATTTTGCAACTTTAGAGATTAGAGAGAAACTTGATCTGATTGGGGGAAGGCTTCCTGAAGGTGCAATTTCACCTATGGTTTTTAAATTCGATCCTTCGATGTTGCCTGTTGCTCAATTTGGCTTAAATGGAAATTATGATCTGGTGGAATTAAAAAAACTTTCAGAAAATGAATTGATTCCTCGTCTTGAGCGAATTGATGGAGTAGCTTCTGTTAATTTGATTGGTGGATTAACAAGGGAGATCAGAATTGATTTAGATCAACAAAAATTAGTGCAATATGGGCTGAAATTACAATTTATTAGTAATATTTTACGAATGCAGAATTTGAATCTTCCTTCTGGAAAGATTGGTGATGATGGGACTGAATATTTAATTAGAACAATGGGGGAATTTCAAAGTTTAGAAGAGATTGAAAATATAGTTATACCCACTCAAACTGGGATAATTCACTTAAAAGATGTGGCTGAAATTAGAGATACCTACAAGAAAATTCAGAATATAGCCAGAATGAATGGTAAACCCAGCGTGGGTATTTCAATTCAAAAACAGGCTGATGCTAATACAGTTAAAGTTATAGATGAAGTTTTTGAAGTTATTCAATTCTTTGAAAATGAATATTCCGGTTTAAAGGTGATACCTATTATGGATCAATCCCGCTACATTAAAGATTCAATCTATAATGTAACTAGCAATGCAATTTTTGGAGCTATTTTGGCGGTATTGGTCTTATTTTTCTTTTTGAAAAATATTAGAAGTACCTTGATTTTAGGTACAGCTATTCCTATTTCAATAATTGCAACTTTTGTATTGATTTATTTTGGTGGTTTGACGTTAAATCTAATGTCACTGGGTGGGCTAGCTTTAGGAATAGGAATGCTAGTTGACAATTCAATTGTAGTTCTTGAAAATATATACCGTTTCAGGCAACAGGGATTGGATAGAATAGATGCAGCAAAAAAAGGAAGCAAGGAAGTTAAGAATGCAATTTTAGCGTCTACTCTAACGACAGTTATTGTATTTTTACCTGTAGTGTTCGTAGAAGGTATAGCATCTCAATTGTTTCGAGAGTTGGCATTAACTGTGACTTTTTCGTTGTTAGCTTCTCTTGCTATAGCTCTAACATTCATTCCTATGGTATCCTCTCAACTATTGACTATTTCACCTATTCAACAGGAAAAAAAATTCCATGAAGGTAAACTTTTAAGAAAACTAAAAGGGTCTTATAAGAATATTTTAGGATGGTCTCTAAATCGTCCATGGATTGTTTTAGCTATTGCGTTTATTATTTTGGCTGGAAGTGTGATGTTATACCCTTTGATAGGAGCTGAGTTTATACCTGAGATGGACGAGGGAGAGATTCGAATTAGTGTAAAACTCCCACTTGGAACAGTTAGCCTAGTTACCGATGAGGTTATAAGTAGTATTGAAGAGAATATTTTAAATCGTTCAGATGTAGAAACTCTTTTTGTTAGTATTGGTTCTGGAGAAAATGTAATGATGACTGGGGCAACTCGTTCTGAAGTAGGTGAATTAACGATAAGATTAAAACCTCTTAGTGAACGTAATAAATCCACAGAGAAAATTATGGAAGAGTTACGTGAAGAATTGAAAGAAATAGAGAATGCAAATATATCAATTCAGCAGCAGGGGGTAATGAGTAGTGGTGGATTTTTAGGTAAATCTGTGGCTTTACAGATTCATGGTTCAGATTTAAATGTTTTAAAAAAGATAGCTGAAGATGTTATCCTACAATTAACGAAAGTAAAGGGAGTTAGAGAAATTGAACATTCTGTAGAAGAAGGAAGACCAGAACTTAGAATTCGAGTAGACAATAATAAAGCAGCTTTATATGGATTAAGCACAGCCCAAATTGCTACATTTGTAAGAAGTGCAACTCAAGGAGAAATTTCAACAAGATATAAAGCTAATAACAGAGAGGTTGATATTCGAATTCAACTTCAGTGGACTGATAGAAAAGATTTATCGGGAGTTAAAAATATTATTTTAACTACACCAACTGGGGCGAATATTCCATTGGAAACTGTAGCTGAATTGGCTATAGAAGAAGGCCCAGGACTTATCAAGCGGAGTAATGGAATGCGTTTGATTGAAGTGACAGCTGATTTATTTGATCGGGATGTGCAAAGTGCGAATCAGGAGATACAAAATATTATGAAAGATAATATAATCTTGCCTGTTGGTTATTCTATTACCAATGGAGGAGAGTATAGGGAGATGTGGTTAGCTTTTGACAGTTTGATATTTGCATTGATCTTGGCTGTAATATTGGTTTATATGGTTTTAGCAGCTCAGTTTGAATCTTTTTGGCATCCGCTGACTATTATGTTTACGTTACCAATGGCCTTAGCAGGTATCTTTATCAGTCTTTTTATAACTGGATATACATTCTCAGTCCTTTCTTTAATAGGAATAATTATGTTGGCTGGGATTGTGGTGAATAATGCTATTGTGTTGATTGACTACATTAATAGATTAAGGGCAGATGGCATGGAACGAAAAAAGGCAATTTTGGAGGCAGGGCCAGTTAGACTTCGTCCGATATTGATGACGAGTTTAACTACGGTGTTGGGGCTTTTGCCGCTGGCCCTTGGAATAGGGGAAGGGACTGAAATTCAGGCTCCAATGGCAGTGGTGGTAATAGGAGGCTTGATCTTTTCTACATTTTTGACTCTAATTGTGGTTCCAATAATCTATCTTTTAATAGATTTATTTGGAGAAAAAATTCAAAAAGGATTTTTAAGATTACAAAAAGGGTAAATAAATACTAAATATTGCTGTATGACAATATTTAGTATAATAAAGTAGTCAAGAAGTATAATGGTAATACGTTAATTCTAAAAAGTAAATAAATTACAAAAATATAAATAAAAGATTGCTATTTGATTCATCTCCTGTTATAATAGAAGTAATAAAAGTAACGTGGAGGTGGCTATGCATTTAGAGCAGGTAGAGTTTAATCAACTTTTTGAACAGGCTTTTCAAAATGTAGTATTACCTCGACTTCAAGAGTTTACTGATGTTCTTGTAGAGAAAATTGAAGAGAACCGAAGAGAGATACGAAAGAATCGTAAGGAAATAGAAAAGAACCGAGAAATGATTTTGGAAAACCGTAAGGAAATAGAAAAGAACCGAGAAATGATTCTAGAAAATCGGGTAATGATTTTAGAAAATCGAGAAATGATTACGGAAAATAAGGTTGAAATTCATTCATTATCTAGCAGGATGGATCAATTAGAGAAAAAAGTGGATAAAAATCATCAGGCTGTTATTGAAAGATTAGATGGTTTAGAAGCTAATGTACAAGAATTAAGGAGTATTTGTAAAGCTTTAGAAGAATCATCTTCTGTAAAGAATGCCCAGATTCATCAAATAGATCATAATGTCACTATTCTAGTAGGAATAGAGCGGCGTAAAGCCAAAATTTACTTTGAGTTTTCATCAAGGTTGCTTCCTGAACAAAATTTAAAAATCAGCAGATGAATATCTCATCTGCTGATTTTTTATATTTATGACTAAAAAAATGATTTTGTAAGCAGGCAAAATGAATAAAATGTCTAATTAATGATATAGGAAAAGAATAAAAAAGGGTCTATATTTACTATAATAATCAAGTACTTAGATTATTATCTTTCAAATATTATTATACAAACAAAAATATAACTCTTTAAAAATGTCGGAGGTGTTTTTATTGAAACCGAAATCTTTTTTACTGAAAAACGAAGAACAAGTGAATAAAATTGTTTTAAAAATTTTATTGTGGTCAACTCTGATATTTCCACTTGTTTTGCTTTTGTCCCACCCGAGTATAAATTTTTTTCCATCACCATTTAATCAGTTAATTTTACCAAGTATTGTTGGAACATTGTGTCATACTATTCCTTATCTTTTACGTAAATTTAATGCTAATAGTACGATTATTAAATACACATCGATTGTAATGAGTACAATAAGTGTGGGTATAGTTATTGCAAACCCACATATGTATGTAAGTTTGATCTTTTTATTTCCTATATCCTTAAGTTTATTGTATTTTGATAAAAAGTTAACCAAATTTGCACTAGTATTAACTTTGATTAATCTTGTAATTTCAGAGTATTTCTTTGACTTAGGGCGTTATCAGCTAGGGGTTATAAACGACTTTTGGTCAAAATATATTTGGGATACAACGATTTGTGGTATTGAACTTTTTGCAATGTCATTGATTTATTCTATGTTAGCTCGCAGAACTAGAAATCTGTTAGAAAGTTTAATGGGATCAGAAGAGCAGACAGAGATATTCAATAAATTGAAAGAGGTAATGACTCAATCTGCTCATTCTTCTGATATTCTTGCTTCATCAGTAAAACATCTTTCAGCTACGATGGAGGAGTCTTCAGAAGCCAATGCAGTAATTTCCATGAATGCTAGTAATGCAGTTGAAAGTAGTAAACAAAATCTTAAACATATTATAACTACAAATAAAACAGTAGAGAATATTTCTGGAGTTCTTGATAAAATTTCTGTACAAGCCAAAGAATTAATGAAAATTTCTAAAGATACTTATGAATCTGCAGAAAAGAATCAAAAATTAATTAATCATGCTGTTGAAAATATGGAGGAGATCGATTCTTCTACTGCTTTAAGTAAAGAACTAATGAATAAATTGAGTCAACGTTCAGAACAGATTGGTAAAATTGTGGAAATGATTGCGGGGATTACGCGTCAAACAAATTTATTAGCGTTAAATGCTTCTATTGAGTCTGCTCGCGCTGGTGAACATGGTCGTGGATTTTCTGTTGTTGCATCAGAGATTAGGCAATTAGCAGAACAATCTACTGCTGCAACAAAAGAGATAGCCGATCTGATCAAACACGTTCAGGATGATACAAAAAATGCAGCTCTTTCTATTGAGCAGAGTGAGGGAGCAATTAAAGCAGGAATAGATCTGGTCAGAACATCAGGAGAATCTTTCAATGAGCTTAAAAAATTGCAAGAAGTATCTACTAACAAAGCTGAGGAAGTTGCATTGTCCAGTAAAGAAGCTTATGAACGAGGTAGTGAAATTGTAAAAATTGTTTCTGATACTGAGGCTTTGACTAAAGAATCTATGAGTGATGTTGAATTTATTGCTTCATCTATTCAACAAGAGTTATTAACTATAAACGAGATAAAATCAGCAGTTGAAACAGTAGATGAAATAGCGGGTGCACTATTGAAATTAAGCAGTAGTATTAGTGAGTCGAATTTATGTCAATAGATTTAACAACATTTTCGGAAGGCATAATTACCCCAATTTTAGTACTTTAATTATTTATAATTGCAAAATGTCATAGTTGATTAATAATCAACTATGACATTTTTAATGTGTGATGAAACTATATATTTATTTAGGATACAATAAATATAAACTAATTAAAAGGAATGATGAATATAAATCGTGCTCATGGTTTAATGTTGGCGGAGCCGAAATGATATAGATGCTACTCTTTTTAGGATATTCCCACACTCAACCTGCCCAACCTACCACTCTAACTCATGATCTTATCCCTGTACTGGATTTTTTGGAACGAGACTTTGAGAGGATTCGCGAATAGTATAGTAGATTGAATCTTTCTCCAATGGCCGCAGGAGCTTTTGCGGAACAAAGTGGATATCTTGCTTGGTGAAAAGCCCCTTGTCCATTAAGTTGTGAGTCCCAACTTGAAAGAGAGAATATTTTTCTTTTTAGATTTGTATGAGTGATCGATGGGTTTTAAGTTAGTATGGATATTTAGAGCTTCTTGATATTCAATTTTACAGTGGTATTTTTCGAAAATTTCCATACTGTAATTTATGTAACTATGAGCTAGATCGTTTTGGTTTGTTTGGTCGTATAAAAGTCCAAAAACCATATGAATTTTGCCAAGCGTAATTTCTGAATTTCTTTCGGAGTGAGCTGATGACTGTTTGATAAGAAGCTCACTTGATTCATTGCAGAGAGATTGACTTCTGTTTGTGTCTACTTTAAGAGAAATTAGAGCTAGATATACAAGGGAATTAGCTTGGTTAAAGCGGTCTTCGAAACGCTCAAATTGATCGTAAGCATAGCGAAGAGAATAATAGGCTCGTTGTAGTTCATCATTTTTAATATAAATTTGGCCTAGAAAGAGGAGAATATGTGCTTTTCCATGAGAATTTCCTAGTTGATGATATACCTTAAGAGCCTTGATTAATAGTTTCTTTGCTGAAATATATTTTTGTTTTTGAAAAAAACAGATTCCTAAGCTTAAAAGAGATTGAGCAATATATTCCGGATTTTCAAGTTTTTTGGCAATAAAAAAACTTCTAAGAAAGTGTACTTTTTGAATGTGAATTGCTTGAATTTGCTGTGCAGCGAGACCTACACTATAATGAATTTGAAAATTCAGCTCTTTTTCTTCTGCGGATAAAGGATTGATATGTAGTATTTTACGTGTCTGTTGATAAACTTTGATTGCTTTCTCATATCTTCCTTGATGGTAGAAGCATTGACTGATCAAATGATAACTTTTTATAGCGTTAGAGATTTGATTTAATGATAAGAAGTATTTCTTAGCTTCTTCAGAACTCTTGCGAGCTTTACGATATTGGGTCATGGCAAAATAAGCTTGAGCTAGTAAAAAAGAAATCTGGCCCTTCAATGGAGATTTATCTTCTTCTAAAAGTTTGATAGAATTCTTAAGAGTATTGATAGTTGCTGAATAATCTTTATGTGAATACTGTCCCTGTGCTTTTTCAAAAAGTGTTTCTATAAGATTAAAATTTGCCTGCACTTTTGAACCTCCTTCAAGAAAAAATGAGATACAATTAAGTATTCGTTATCTTTTGAAAAATACCTTCATAAAAAAGTAAAAAAGTAAAAATAAGACAAGATATCTCTTGATATATCGTTTTACTACAAATTTTGTTATGATTTTTTTATAATTTTTTTGAATAAGGGTTGTAATTGTTGAGAAGATTGGTTATAATGACTATGGGAGTAGATGGTTGACTGGTGTTGCCCCTGGACTTCAAATCCGGACGGTGGGCACGGCGTGTCCGCGGTGGGTTCGATTCCCACATACTCCCGCCAAAAGTTGATATGACTAGGATAAAGATCCTTCGAAAAGGGTCTTTTTTTGTGCTCACAATTGTGTTAAAAGTGTGCTTTTGCGCAAAATCTATTCTTCCCAAGTAACTGTTCCATATATTTGTTGTTTACATAATCAAGAACATTACCATTACCATCATCTAAATATCATTTTTGCATCTACCTGTATAGGATAACTTTCTCGTATTTTGTCATAATAAACAGTGATTTTCACACCTTTCTCTAATTCAGAATAGTTGAAATTTACTATAGCTTCTGAAACGCTTACTTCGTACTCCATACCATTCTCATCTTTTGTAGATAAAATCATCGCCCCTGTATTTTCAACTCTTTTAATCTTAGTGATAGTTAAAGTGAGTTTAGAATTTTCATTATAAATATCAACTAGTTCATTTTCTCCGTCAAAATTAATATAATCAGCGATGACATTCATGCCTTTAGGAAGATGTATTTCAGTGTAGGTATTTATAGTAATCTCATCTTCAATGGTTTTGATCACGATTTTTTTCCCATCAGTAGATTTTATGAATCCTTTAATATGATATATTGGCATACCCATTGTAGTATATTGTGCACTAAAATCTGAAACTAAGAATTTCCTCAGGTCATAAATATTCTCATCCATCTCGAAGACTGCAACAATTTCACCAAGGTAAAAATTAGTAAAACTTTCCTTAGAAACATTAAAAATTTCAATAGTATCTCCCCTTAGTATATGAACTCTATCTTTATCAAAATAAATTATTTCTCCTACCGTAATGTAGTTCTCTTCAATACTTCTCTTAGGGGGACTACTTTCAGCATTGTCATGAAGTGAATTATTAACTGGATCCCCCAAAGCTGTACAACTTACATAAATAATTAAAAAAATAAGTATTGACATTATTATTTTTGTAATCTTCATTTTTACCTCCTAAATTATTGTTCTTTTAACTACTACTATAGACGATAATTTAAAAATTTTGTTCCATGAAATTTTGGTTGAGCTTGAATTGTATATAGGATATGGCTTTAACCGAAAAACATATGTGACTGACCGTATTTTTTTCATAAACATCCAAAAAGTTAGCTTAGATAGAAGGAGAAAACGATAATTTGTTTAATTTTTTCTATATTAGATAAAATATTTAGATTAGTATTGGAGGTGAAAAAAGTATCGTTTTTCTCTATTAAAAAGCACTAAAAAAGGAGAATTTAAGATGTTAAAAAAACGTATAACTATTTTCTTAATACTTTTGGTTTGCTTTTCTATGACAGCAATTTCGGAAGCTAGTATTAATTTTACAGATACAGTAGCTGCAGGAAAAGGCCATTCCCTTGCTTTAAAATCCGATGGTACTGTTTGGGCGTGGGGATATAATAATTGTGGTCAATTAGGAGATGGCACAATGACAAACAAATCTATCCCTGTTCAAGTTCAAAACCTAACAGGTGTAGTAGCTATAGATGGAGGAGGTTCTCATTCGCTGGCTTTAAAATCAGATGGTACAGTGTGGGCATGGGGTACAGGTGCTAATATATTAACTCCTGTTCAAGTTCAAAATCTAACAGATGTAGTAGCTATTGCAGGAGGAGGTTCTCGTTCGCTAGCTTTAAAATCAGATGGTACAGTGTGGGCATGGGGTACAAGTGCTAATATATTAACTTCTGTTCAAGTTCAAAACTTAACAGATGTAGAAGATATTGTTGGAGGAGAGTTTTATTTTCTCGCTTTAAGATCAGATGGTACCGTGTATAGATGGGGATGGGCTGATTTTGATGGGACTGAATATATAAATAGCTCCATCCCTGCTCAAGTAGCTTTTCTTACAGATGTCGTGGCAATTGGAGGAGGATATGGTCATTTAATGGCCTTAAAATCAGATGGAACTGTTTGGACATGGGGACATAATTATTTTGGTTCCCTTGGAGATGGTACAAATATAAATAGGTTTTTTCCTGTACAAGTTATTAATTTAACAGGTGTAGTAGCTATAGTTGGGGGAAACGGCCATTCCCTAGCTTTAAAATCAGATGGTACTGTGTTTGGACTTGGGGAAAAAATGATTTTGGGCAACTTGGAGATGATACAACTACTGTGAGATATTCTCCTGTTCAAGTATATAACTTACAACTTGGACCATATAGAACTCAGCAAGATACTATTCCACCAATAGCTGGAGGATATTGTAGCACTGTAGTTCTAAAAAAAGAGGGAACTTTATGGTCATGGGGTTCTAACTCGTATGGAAAATTAGGAGATGGCACTACTATAAGCAGAACTACCCCTATGCAGATTGGCATTTCTACAGATTGGAAGCAAATTTCGACTTATCTGGAACACACTATTGCTCTCAAAGAGGATGGCAGTCTTTGGTCATGGGGTTACAATAATTATGGACAGTTAGGTAATGGTACTACTATAGATCAATATTCACCAATTCATATAGGTAGTGATACCAATTGGATACAAGTTGTTGCAGGTTATCGACATACAATAGCTTTGAAAAACGATGGCACAATTTGGGGATGGGGCTATAATTTTTACGGACAATTAGGAGATGGAACTAATATTGATAAACTATCTCCGGTTCAAATCGGTACAGCTAGTGATTGGGAGTGGATTTCAGTTGGTTCGCATCATACGGTGGCACTAAAAAATGATGGTAGTTTATGGGCATGGGGTAAGAATAATCTTAACCAATTGGGAGATGGCACTTTAATAGATAAAAATACTCCAACAAGAATAGGTTCAGATACTGATTGGATTACCTTATCAACTGTAGGAGCACATACTTTAGCTTTGAAATCTGATGGAACCCTCTGGGGATGGGGTCATCAGTATCGTGGTGAGTTAGGTGATGGGACTACCATACGTAGAGCAACACCTGTGCAAATTGGCACAGATACAGATTGGAAGAGTATTTCAGCTATTTTAAACCATACTGCAGCAATAAAAAATGACGGTAGCATATGGACATGGGGCTGGAATTATTTTGGGCAATTAGGAGATGGAACAACTCTAGATAACTATTCACCTGTACGAGTAGGAACTGATAATGATTGGCTTTACGTAACTGGTGGAGATGCACATACGATTGCTGTTAAAGAAGATGGCAGTTTTTGGGCTTGGGGTTTTAATAACTTCGGACAGTTGGGAGATGGTACTATACATAATCAGTTATCACCTATTTGTGTAATGTCAGTTGATACTTTTTAGTGATTAAACCACCTTTCGGGGTGGTTTTTTATTTTAAAAAGCCCTCAATCTTTGACTAGGATAATATAAAAGGTTATTTTACAGTAATGTAGAATAATTAATATAATCCATTAAAAATGCAACCATTCATAGAACAAATTATAACTATTGATAGCAAATAAGGGGGATAAAAGTGACTAATCAATACGTATTAATTAAAAGAAACACACTTATGGTCAGAATATTATGGGGAATTTCGCTATTATTTATAGCATTTGCCAGTATATCAGATGTCGATAAAAAATCATTATTTCTTGTTGACCCAATTTTAATTATTATTAGTCTTATAACTACTATACTTATCTGGAAAAGTATAGCTACATCTCAGATGATGTATATAATTTCATTTGGCTTAAGTTTAGTTCACTTTCTATTTGTCTTTGTATTTCATGACCTCAATGGTTTTTTGATTGCATTTATAATTTTAGCGATCATATCTTTGTATCAGAATTATTAGCCCTATCTACTATGATTTATGGATATTTTACTGGTGGAGAAAAGATGTATGCTTCATTTAATGATACCTTAGGATTAATTATAATTGTGATTGTATTTGGAGTTATAATTATGTTGATGTGTGTTCAAAGTAGGTTTACTGAAAAAATACGTAGAGATCTTGAAATTCAAAAAGAAGCTATTGAATCGTCAAAAACAGAAGCCGAAAATATTCTAAACAAGTTGAAATATTCTATAGAAACTTTAAGGAAATTTAGTTTTGACTTAAAAGACAATATTAACGCAACTGGAGATATCTCAAAAAAAGTTACAGCTGCTTTTAACGAAATAACTGCAAATATAGAATCACAAGTAGATATTTTATCAGATATAGGTAATGTAGTTAATTCAGAAACAGAGGATGTTAAAAGAATTGTTAATGAATCAAATTCTATGAAGATAGTATCTGGTGAAACTTTAAATATGGCATATAATGGAGAGAAGTGTATAAAAGACTTAGCTGAAGAAATGGAAAAGGTAACGGTGAATGTTAGTGAGGCAGTTTCATTGACGAATGATTTAACATTTCTAGCGAATAATATTGGCAATATACTTAGTTCAATAAACAATATAAGTGAAGAAATAAATTTACTGGCCCTTAATGCAGCGATTGAAGCAGCGCGAGCAGGAGAACATGGACGAAATACAAATTAACTTAATTCATGAATCAGCAAATAATAGAGAGAGAGCAGTGGTAGATGTTGCAAGTATGTTCAATGATATAAATATTAATTCTAAAACAGTTGTTGCTCAAGTTAATGAAGTAGACACATTGACTGGTAAAATTGAAAAATCTTCAATAGACATACTGAATAGAGTTACCGACATAACAAAGTTCACAGAAGATGTCTCAGTGTCTGTGGAAAAAGTTCTAACTGGGGCTACAGAGCAGAATAATAGAATAAAGAATATAGTTGAGAGTTTTATGGTGTTAGAAAATCTAGTGATTGACTTGAAAGATCTAACTATGGATTAATTTCTATCAATTGTGCAATTCACTTTAGCTGTTTTATTTACATTTCGTTAGTACGAAAAAGATCAGACTTCTCTGTCTGATCTTTTTTTAAATATATTTTCAGGTGTCATACTTTTGTAATATTTATATCGTATTATTTGAATATAAAAAAACAAATTATTAGAGGAGTGATAGGTATGAAAAAAAGTTTGTTGGTTGTGTTGGTATTGGTAGTTGTTGGAATGTTAGCTATACCTACTTTTGCGTTTGGTGGTTTTGGATTTGGTTCAAGAGGAATGATGGGAAATATATCTGAAAAAGATCATGTTAAGTGGATTCAAGATCAGGTAGATAACGGTGGGATTACTCAAAACCAAGCTGATTACATGACTGAGAGATTCAATCAAAGAGTTAATGGTGTTACAGAAGAAGATTATAATGCATGGGTTGATCAACAATTAAATGATGGTTGGATAACAGAAAGACAAGCAGATTATATGAAAGAAAACTTTAAAGTATATCAAGAACGTTTAGATGGTAATGCTCAAGCTCCATTTATGATGGGTCGTGGTGGTTTTAATGGTCAAAACACAAATGGACAAGGTTATCAACAACAAGGTTTTGGCTCTTTTGGTATGGGGCGTGGTGGCATGAGAGGTGGAAGAAGAGGTTGGTAAGTAACAAATAAACCAGGCAAATTTAGCCTGGTTTTTCTTTGTATTTTTCATCTTGAAGATGTTGAATCGCCTGAGCAAGCAGAAACAGGGCTTCTTCACTTAATCCATCCACTACTTTTAGAAGTTCTTTTTTGCCTTCTGTTAGAGAAACAAAGAGGTCTTTTGTTTTGTCATCATTAATGATTAAATCATCATCTGTTTTTGTTAAGTAACCAGCTTTCACCATTATTTCGTAATAACCTATATCAAGATGATAAGCCAACTTTTCAAGAATATTCGGTTGGGGTGGTCGACGCTTGCCTTTTTCTATCAGAGATACATAGGATGGGCTTATTCCTGAAAGATTTGCTAATTTTAATATACTGAATTCTCGGAGTTCACGTAAATATCGAACATATTGACCAAAATTTTGAGGTTCAGACAAATAGACCACCTTCTTTCTTAGAAAAATGATTTGTTAGTTGTGATATAATTATTATATCACAAAATTGCCAAAAATCAATACTTTAAATTTATGTTGACAAAAAGAATTTGCGAAATGATTATCTATTATTGCTATATATAAGTGGCATACTATTTTAAGAAACAATAATAGCTTATAGGAGGAAACAATAATGACAGGAAAATTTTGCACTAGCAAAAAAGAAGGTAAACTTTTTCATGTGTTAAACAATGGTGGTGAAGAAGTACCTATCCTTGTTGGTTCAGCTATGAAAGTAAAAATGTATGGTAAATGGTTTCGTGGACGTTTTGAAAGTGAAATGGCAGAGGAAATTCCTATAGGATTGTTGAATTTAGGAGATAAAGTTTTGGCTATTCCAGAAGGAAGTGAAATTGAATTGATATAAAAGGGTTTTTGTAGATATGTTAAACTGTTTTCTATTTTAAGCTGCTTGGAACAAAATATCTGAGCAGCTTTTTATTTTTCCAAGTTAATGAAGGAAATCTGTCAAAAACATAGAAGAAATTGGAGTTATGCTTTGAAGAGGAGGTGAAAAAATTGAGACAAAGATCAAAGATATTATTTACACTAACATTTATCGTATTAGGTTTTCTTTTTCAAGGGATTTTACCAAATAAGATATTAGCTCAAACTGTAACAGAATCTGTAGAGATTCATTTTATTGATGTTGGTCAGGGTGATAGCATACTGATTAAAACTGATACAAAAAAAGTGATTCTTATTGACGCTGGTGATAGGGATCAAGGGTTTAATGTGGTTCGTTATTTAAAAGATCATGGAGTAGAAAAGATTGATTTGATGGTTTCCACTCATCCCCATGCAGATCATATTGGAGGATTTTTATCAGTACTAAAGAATTTTCCAGTAGAGAGAATCTTAGATTCTGGGGTACCTCATACTTCGAAGCTTTATGAAGATTATTTAAACTTGATTTTTCAAAAATCGATTCCTTTTGAAATTCCGGAACCAGGTAATGAATATAATTTTTCTGGGTTGAGTCTAAAAGTTTTAGGTCCTACAAAAACTCATGATGAACTTAATAATAATTCTATCATTTTAAAACTTAAGTTTAACGATATTACAGCTATTTTTACGGGTGATGCTGAGAAAGAAGCAGAGATTGATATTTTATCTATGGATATTGAAGCACAAATTTTGAAAGTTGGTCACCATGGCAGTGAGACTGCTACTTCTGAAAGATTTCTAAATGAAGTAAATCCAAAAGATGCAATCATCAGTGTCGGAAAGGGAAATCGTTATGGACATCCTGAAGAGATAACTTTACATAAGTTTATCGAAAGAGGTGTAAATATTTATCGCACTGATGAACAGGGGACTATTGTTATTACTATAACAGGATCGAAGTATCAGATTAATAAGAGTCCTAATACTTTTACAACAGACTTAAGTGTTACATCCTTAGATCAGTTTGTCGGAAGTGTAAATTCGAACAAATATCATTTACCTACTTGTAGGTATGCAAAATCTATTGATCTTGAAAATAAGATATGGTTTAAAACTATTGAGGAAGCATTAAAAGCAAATTATATTCCTTGTGGAGTGTGTAAACCACCTACTAAGTAAAAGTAAAATAGTGCTAAAAACCCTTTGCTTTTGTCAAAGGGTTTTTAAATGTTGAGTTGGACGTGATTGACATCTTAACAGGGAAAGCATGTAATGAAGATGTTAGAAATTCAAACAGTACTAGATATAATCATTCAACAATTAATGTTGAATCTATTTAGTAATTTTTTTATTTTTACATTTGAATTTGTACAAAAGAAAAGGAAAATAACTTTTCGTGAAGAAGTTAATTGTAATATAGTTAATTCATATACATAGTTAAGAGAAAAATGGATATTATTTATAAAGGAGGGAATGAAGCAGGGTATTGCGCTCTGTTTCTTAAACATGGGAGCAGATCAGGATTTGAGAACTATAGAAAATTTTGAAGAAGCCTATCGTTCACGTTGGGAAGATTTTAAAGTTTTAAAAAAAGGAAATAGAAAAATTCTGTGTATGCATCTTGGAGGAGTTCTAATTGAATGTCTATTAAAGAGTTTGATTGTTAAGAAATATAAAATTAAAAAGGAGAAGAAAAAGCAGAGTTTATGGTTTAATGATACCGCATTTAATGAATTAGTTTCTATAGATAATCCAACTACTCCTATATATAGAGGTAAAAAAACGGCTGAAAATCCCGGTCATAAGCTACATAAAGCACTTGATCAATTGCAAGAGTTAAGTAATAATATGAGTTATATCGAGCAAAAACTTAAAGAAATAGCCAATCCTTATCCTAGAGATTGTGATTGTTCCTTTATTGACTTACGTTATTTAGATGAGGAAGAGGTTACGGATACAGAATTTGATGCGTGGTTTGAGGATTTCAGTGATTGTATAAGGTGGCTTAATAAACATAAAAGTAATATTAGGGAGGTTCAATGATGGAACTGAAGGAGTTTATAAAAATTCTAAAAAGTTATTTTGAGAAAGCGGATGGAGAGTGGGTTGATGTTTATGTTACTCCTTCAAAAAGAGTAGATATAACTATAGTTAGTGATAAATTTATTAATCGAACAGAAAGTCAAAAATTTATATCTGATGCTTTTGAAAAATTAGATAAAAAGTACTCAGAAGGTTTTTCTACCTATGATACTCTTGAAGATGCAGATTTGTTAGCTATAGAAAAACCAAATAGAAATATGGAAAAAGAAGTCTCTTGGGAAAAGGCTGCTTTAAATTATCTAAATGACAGTGGACAAGAAAAATGTGAGAAAACTCAACATTCTTCAAAAATCATTTCTTTTTATTCATATAAAGGAGGAGTAGGAAGAACTGTAGCTATAATTCATACTGCTTATCTTTTGGCTAAAAAAGGACGCAATGTACTTTTAATAGATTTGGATTTAGAAGCTCCAAGTTTATATGATATTTTTGAAGACAAATTGGATATAGAGAATGGATTAGTAGATTATTTATATGATTGTGTGATGGGTGATGGTAACAATAGGATACAGGTTTCACAAATTTATTCAAGGATTACTTTTGATGAAACTTTAAAAGGGAATGTATATGTAATTCCTGCGGGAATCTTATCACCTGAATATTTATTTAGGTTAAAACAGTTGCATCCTAACTTGATTTCTCAACATGAGTATTTAGATCGGTTGATTAGTGAGCTTGAAGATATTTTGAATTTAGATACAATTTTGATAGACTCTAGAACTGGTTTAAATGAATGGGGTGCTTTTTCATTATTGGATATTGCTGATGAAGTAATGTTCTTTTCATATCCTAATCAGGAAAATATCAGAGGTTTGCGTATGATAATAGATTTAATGAAAACTGCTGGATGTAAGAATTTAACAATGATTTTCTCACGGATTGATCCTAATGGAATGGAGCATGCTAAGGAATTATTTAATCAACTGGATTTAAAACAGAAGTTTATAGATATTATTTATAAAGAACGATTAGCAATAGACCCAAAGTATCCCTGTTTGGATGCTATTACAGAATTTAAGCCATTGGCAGATTATATCATTGAAGATGAATATGAAGTAATTAATTCTTATTATTTGGATACATATCCTGAAAAGAGGCAATTAGTATTAAAGTCTTTGTTGGATTATGAAACAATTTATTTACGAACTGAACCAGAAGCGAAGATTAGAGAAACTAATGTTTGGTTTATTGAGGGAGATAAAAGGGTATTAACAGATAGAATTCTTGAATATTACAATGATATTGTTAGTGCTTATCCTATAATAATAAATAATAATATTCTTGGATTGAATGAGGAACTGATTATTGAATATTCTATAGAAAAGTTAAAAGTTTTTGCCAAAGAAAATAGTATTAATGATTGGAGTAAATTTTGGTTTGCTTGTTACATGTACTTAATCAATGAAGAAAATGATTTGCAAGGGATAAAAGCTTTAAGGGGTAAAGATATTACTGACTACATTAATTTTATTGAACCATTAGAGAAAGAAGAAATAACAAGATTATTGCAAAAAGCAACTCTGACTGATAAAATTATAAGTAAGAGGGTAGATTCGGATGTTGAGCATTTTCAGAAAATAACTATTGTCTTAGCTGATGTTGAAATTTTTGGTAAAGACTCTGGGTGGTTGAAAGGTTTATATAATAGTATTAGTATTATCAAGAAGAGTGGGATATCAAATGTAGATATTAAAGTAATGGTAAGTAAAGATCTATATCAACTAAATAGAGAAGAGTTTAATAGTTTTAAGGGTAATGTTTTAAATTTGGAATGGAAACAGAAAGATATAATAAATGTAATTGCTTACTATCTTCAAGAAGGATTTGAAGATATTTTAGATGATTATATTTATGCCATTAATCGAGCAAATAACTTCAAAGATTTTGCTAAGCATTTAGAAATGTATCAAGCTAGATTACTCGAAGAGGATGATTTTGAGGAAGAAGCTATGGAGTATGGAGATAATTTGTTTAGTCTTTTCTGGGGATTTCGCGTAGTAAGAGGGAAATACTCGCAGTTAATGAAAGATTGGTTTTTTGAGCAATTACAAAAGAGTGGTGATATTAATCCAGTTAGAGTTTTTGAGATTATTAAAAAAGCTGTGGAGATTGAACTCCTTTCCTCAAAGAGCAATCAGTTTAGTTTGATTAGCATTGAAAGCTTAAAAAAGGCTTTTGAGGAGAATGAATAGTATTGTTAATTGAAGGTGAATGTGTGAAATTTTTAATAATAGTGGATTAAAAATTCAAATGTATCCTTGTTTAGCGTGCTATGGGCAACTTTTTTATGATGGGTATGGAAATATATATCCTTGTGCTGAATCTATTGGGAATGATAGCTTTATTATTGGAAACTATGATTCAGATATAAACTTTAATCGTAATTATAAGCTACTCCAAAAAAGAAATATACTAGAATTAAATGGTGTGTGCAAAGAATGTTCACATTTATTATTTTGCGGAGCAGGTTGTCCATATAAGGCGTTTCTTGATACAGGAGATTTAGGAAGTGCTGACTGTGGAAGTTATAAGGAAATTATTAACTATTTAAAAAGCATTACAAGAAAAGAATTATTGTACCATCAAGTTAAAAAATAATATTTATAATTAAATACTAATCTTTTAAGGAGGTCTAAAATGAAAAGAAAAGCTATTATTATCATGTTTTTTGTATTATTAATTTCCCAGTCTTTATTAGCAGAATCGGGAATGATAACAACAGAAAATGGTTTAAAAGTTAAACTTAATCCTAAGGGAAATTGGGAGTATGTTATAAACTGGAATATGTCAAAACAAGAATTGATAGATATATTAGGAGAACCTAAAATGTCTGGAGAGGTTAATAATAGTAGTTCAATTAGTTTTCTTGGCTCTAAAAGTGAAGCTGTGATAAGTTCCAATTCATCTTTGGACGATCAAAAAAATTACACATTGTTAGTATATAATGCAAATTGGACTGGATTAGATGCACTTGTTTACTATTATTTTGATAAAGAATATTTAGTTTCAATGAATTACTTTCTTGAAAAGAAATATTTTGAAAATATAGGAAGTTACAATGTAGTTCACGATATTTTATTAAATTATTTATCAAAATGTCGTTACTGAAAACAAACTCATCAGTTCCTGTTGGGAATCATCGAATTCAATAGTTAATGTATCATTTGTAAAATGTACAGAAGACAAGGTCAGTCTTTTAATTCGATATACTTGTAAAAATTAGTTTTTGTTTAAGTTAAGAACATTTTAATGGAGTAACTAAAAACCCTTTGATATTTTATAATGTATCCTATAGAGTGGACAATTTTAAAAAAGTCTACTCTATAGGGTTTTTAATTTTATTAGACATTTTTTCTTCATAAAGCAGGGAATGAAGATTATTTTAGAGAATATTTCTTCGGGTCTGTAATAATTTTGTTAAATTTATGTTATATAATTTTAATGATTGAGAAAATTATAACTCATATTTATGAGATGAAAAATATTAAAGGAGTGACTGATTAAAATGGAATATCATGTAACTGCCATTCAAGAAATGGTGAAAAATAAGACTGAAGTAGTTGAAAGATTAAGAGAACAGATGGGGCGTGTTGTTGTAGGACAGAAGGAGTTGGTTGATAGGTTATTAGTAGGGCTTTTGGCTAATGGACATATTCTTCTAGAAGGGGTACCAGGTTTGGCGAAATCTTTATCTGTAGAAACTTTGGCTCGTTCTATTTCAGCAAAATATCAGCGGATTCAGTTTACACCAGATCTTTTGCCAGCAGACCTTTTGGGAACTCTCGTTTATAATCCTCAAAATGGAGAATTCATTACCAAAAAAGGGCCTATCTTTGCTAATATTATTCTCGCTGATGAGATTAACCGTGCTCCAGCTAAAGTGCAGAGCGCTTTGCTTGAATCCATGCAGGAAAAACAAGTAACTATTGGTGAAGTAACATATCCATTGTCCAAACTATTTCTGGTTTTAGCAACTCAAAACCCACTAGAACAACAGGGAACATATTCTTTACCTGAGGCACAATTAGATCGTTTTATGTTAAAGGTGAAAATTGATTATCCGAAGAAAGAAGAAGAGAAAGAGATTTTAAATCGAATGGCTTTTACGAAGAAAGAGTTTAATATTGACCCTGTTATAAGTACAGAGGAGATTATGGATCTTAGAAATTTGGTTGATCAAATTTATCTTGATGAGAAGATTAAAGATTACATTATAGATCTAGTTTTTGCTACTCGGGAACCTGAAAACTATGGATTAACTGATTTAACTAATTTAATCGAGTGTGGTGTATCACCTCGTGCGACTATTAATCTTTGTTTAGCTGCCAAAGCTTATGCTTTTATTCAAGGTAGAGGTTATGTAATCCCACATGATATTAAGAGTATCGGAATGGATGTATTGCGTCATCGTATTGCTATTACTTATGAAGCAGAAGCCGAAGGACTGACTTCTGAAAATATCATTCAAATGATTTTTGATGAAATTCCTGTGCCTTAGAAAGGGTGAGAGCTATGGTTAATGAAGATATCTTGAAAAAGGTACGGAAAATTCAGATCAAGACGAATCGTTTAGCAGATAATTTTTTAGCTGGTATGTATGCCAGTGCTTTTAAAGGTGTGGGAATTGAGTTTAGCGAAGTACGCCAATATTTACCAGGTGATGAGATTCGTTCTATTGACTGGAATGTAACTGCCAGAATGGGCCAGCCTTTTGTGAAAGAATACGAAGAAGAGCGTGAACAGACTATACTTTTAGTTGTAGATGCCAGCTCATCTTTTCACTTTGGAACAGTTAATCAGATGAAGAATGAATTAACAGCAGAGATTTGCGCACTTTTAGCCTTTTCTGCTATTGAAAATAATGATAAAGTTGGATTGGTGATATTTTCAGATGGAATTGAGAAACATATTCCACCTCGCAAAGGTAGACGACATGTTCTAAGGGTAATCCGTGAACTTCTATATTTTAAGCCTTCCTCAAAGGGGACAAATATTGCTGGTGTTTTGGAATACATAAATAAAGTAACTCATCGGAGCATGATTACTTTCCTGATCTCTGATTTTATTGACCAGGGTTATGATAAGGCTTTACAAATCTTTAGTAAGCGCCACGACCTGATCCCTGTAACTATCTCAGATCCAAAAGAGGAAGAACTACCTTTAGTTGGGTTAATTAATCTAAAGGATGCAGAGACTGGTGTTGAGATGCTGATTGATTCTATGAATCCCAGAGTACGAGAAGAGTACAGAAAACGCTATCTAGATAGTTCAATATTGCGAAAAAAAGTATTCACCTCTGCCGGGATTCGTTCAATTGATCTGAGAACAGATAGAGAATATGTTGAGCTTTTCATGAAATTTTTCAAAGAACATAAAGATCGGATGTAGTGAGGGAGTTGTGAAGATGGAGATTAAAAAACGTTTTTTGCGTCCACGTCCGCTAATTATATGTTTAATCATCATACTTATTGTTATAGTTCTTCTTGGAGGATTTTATCTATTTGGAAGAACAGATTTTACAGGGCCAGTTCAAGCCAAAGTAAGTCTAAATCAGGAGACATTTCTAATCGGTGATGAGATGATTTTATCTATTGAAGTCCTGACTGAACCCGGCTATACAGTAGAGATACCAGAGATAGCGTTACCAGAAGGAATTTCTCTAAAAAGAAAAGAGACAAAAGAACCGACAAAAAGTTGGAACAGATTTAAGCGAATTACAAATTATAAAGAAGAGTATTATTTTACTACTTTAGAGGCAAAAGAGTATCAGTTACCAGAAATTTTGATTCTTGTAACTTCTCCAGATGGCGGAAAAATCGAATTAAAAGAACCAGGGCCAGCCCTAATCGTGGAAAGCTTATTAACCGATGATTCCTCAGATATCCGAGATTTAAAACCAGTAGCTGATGCTCCAAGAAATCCTTTGCTTTACTATCTGCTCGCAGGTTTAGTTTTACTCATAGTGATTGGATATCTGATTTATAGATGGTGGAAAAGAAAGTTTGATCATGAAGATGTCAATGTAGAACCGCCTTTACCTGCTCATGCGATTGCTTATCGGCGTTTTCTGGAATTAGACGTCTCTGATTTAATCGAAAGAGGAATGTTTAATCAATATTACACTATCCTCTCTCAAATTGTGCGTGAATATATCGAAAATCGTTTTAGAGTGAGAGCACAGGAGATGACGACTCAAGAATTTTTGCATGATGCTTTGTGTACTTTAAATTTAACCACAGAGCATCAGAGATTACTCAAAGATTTTATGTACCAGGCTGATCTGGTAAAATATGCTCAATATCTACCAACTCTTCAGCAGATTCGTGAAGCTTTAGTTGCTGGAAAACGATTTGTTGATGAAACTAAGGAGGTTGAAGAAGGAGGGGAGACAGATGTTTAAAAATATGATCTTTAAAAATCCTCTATTATTACTATTAATTCTCTTGATCCCTTTGATCTTTTGGCTCCGACACAGACGGAAGGTAGATGCTAGTATTGCCTTTCCATCGTTACATCATTTGAAAGAGATATCTGGCTCCTTGCGGGTAAAACTTCAATTTATACTTCCATTGCTTCGGGGATTGGTATTAGTTCTTCTAATTATTGCATTGGCTAGACCTCAATTGGGTATCCATAAAGAACGAATAACTGAAGAAGGCATTGATATCATGATGGCAGTGGATGTCTCTACAAGTATGCTCGCTGAGGATTTTACTAATAACGGAAAGCGCTACAATAGGCTAGAAATGGTTAAGATGGTATTGGAGGATTTTGTTCCTAAACGGCTAAATGATAGATTAGGGATGGTGGTTTTTGCAGGTTTACCTTATACTGTAGCGCCTTTAACTTGGGATCAATATTGGTTGACGCAACGTATAGATGATTTAGAGATTGGAATGGTTGAAGACGGTACTGCAATCGGTTCAGCAATGATGACTTCGGTTAATCGTTTAAAGGAATCAGAAGCGAAAAGTAAAATTATTATTCTTCTCACAGATGGAATGAACAATCGAGGTGAGGTTCAACCTAAAGTCGCCGCTGAAGTAGCTAAAACATTAGGAATTAAAATATATACCATCGGAGTAGGAAGTCGAAAACCAGTACCATATCCCGTAACCGATCCATTTGGACGGACTTATTATCAAGAAGTTGTAATTAATATTGATGACGAGCTTTTGACTGAGGTTGCTGAAACAACTGGAGGACGATATTACCGTGCGACAGATACCAATGAATTATACCAGATCTATAAAGAGATTGACCAATTAGAAAAAACTGAGATTGAGATGCTAGAATTTTATCGTTATAAAGAACTTTACCCTGATTTTATCTTCTGGGCGTTATTATTCTTAAGTCTGGAGATTCTTTTACAACATACAGTGATGAGGCGATTACCATGAGATTTGAAAATTTACAATATCTATATTTGTTGTTTTTGATCCCATTAATGATAAGCTTTTTTATATGGAGTGGTCGAAAACGCCAGCGTGATTTAAACCGCTTAGCAAACACTCCATTGTTAGAGAATTTATTGAGAAATTATCGTCAGTGGGAAGGAAAATTACGAGCAGGCTTCATTATTACTGGAGTATTTTTTCTGTTGATTGCTCTTTTAGGACCTCAATGGGGTTTTCGGTGGGAAAAAGCAGCACACATAGGAGTCGATATAGTAATTGGTGTTGATATCTCTAAAAGTATGTTAGCAGAAGATGTCCGACCAAATCGATTAGAACGAGCTAAATTAGCTATTCAGGATTTGATAGGAGATTTGGAAGGAGATAGGGTTGGATTGGTTACTTTTGCAGGAACTAGTTTTTTACAGGTACCTTTAACTGTTGATTATAATGCTTTTATGCAGGGAGTCCAATCCCTTTCTCCAGATATGATTCCTCAAGGAGGAACAGCGATTGGTGAGGCGATGGAAAACGCTTTAAAAGCCTTTGATAATACCGGGGCTGAGAATCGACTCTTTATTTTAATCACCGATGGAGAAAATCACCAAGGAGATCCGATAAAATTGGCGCAGAAGTTTGAAGAAGAAGGAGTACAACTGATTGTAATTGGAATGGGAACTATAGAAGGAGAATTGATTCCAGTAATGCAGGATAACTGCAGACAATTTTTAAAAGATAAAGAAGGAAATGTGGTTAAATCTAGATTGGATGAGGATTTATTAAAAAATCTAGCTCAAACTGCTAGTGGTGTTTATCTTTCAGGTACTGATATTGCTAGATTAGATTCTCTATATGCTCAATTTATTGGTAATTTGAAAAAGAGCGAATTTAATACTGAGATGAAGAAAAATTTTTATCATAGATATCAGATATTTCTTCTAATCGGTATTATTCTCATCGGTTTGGAAATGTTAGTCGGAGTTAAAAGGGGGCGTAAGTCATGAAAAAAAATTGGATTGGAGTTACTCTGACTCTCATATTGTTTGGTACTGGATTTTCTTTTAAACACTGGCAGAACGGATTATCTTTAGGAAATAAATTGTTGAACGAGGGCCAGATAGATCAAGCTCTTGATATTTATAATCAGGTTTTGATTGAAGCTCCTGATGAACCTTTGATTCATTATAATCAAGGTAATGCCCTCTATCAAAAAGAAGATTTTATGAAAGCAAAAAAACATTTTTCGAAAACGCTTGAACTAGCCGAAGATAATGAACTTCGTGATCAAGCGGAATATAATCTGGGAAATACGAACTATCGAGAAGGTGAAGCATTGTTGGAGAAAAATCCAACGGATGCTATGAATAAATTTGAGAAATCTTTGCAACATTATCAAAATGTGATCAAAAAGAATACTGATGAGCTTGATGCAAAATATAATTATGAGTTTGTCAAAAAGAAACTTGATGAATTAAAAGAGCAGATGGAAAATCAGGAACAAGAAAATTCAGAGCAAGACCAACAAGGTGATCAACAACAAAACCAGGATCAAGAATCTGAGGATCAAAAAGAACAAGATGGTCAGCAAAATGCTCAAAACCAAGAGGATAAAGAGGAAGAAGCACAGAATCAGCCTGAGCAACAGCAAGGAGAAACTGATCAGTCTGAACAAGTGCAGGGATTAACTGAAGAAGAAGCAATGCAGCTTTTAGAGCAGTTTGAAGATCAGGTTGGTGAATTTATTCCAATGCAGCAAGAAAATAATCACCGTCAAAATTCATATAAAGATTGGTAATAAAGGAGTGATGGATTATGTGGAGGAACTTCACCATACCTAAATTGTTTCTGATAGGTCTAGTAATGATTTTTTTAATAAGTCTGCCAGTTTGTGCGAAAGATACTCAGGTTAATGCATTTGTAAATGAAAAAAGGATTGAGATAGGTCAGACATTGACTTTGACAGTAGAGATAAAGGAAAATACAAATGTTCCTGCGCCGGATATAGAGATTGAAGATTTCAAAGTCCAGTATCGTGGACCACGGACTCAGGTTTCGATAGTCAATGGGAGTCGTTCTTCATCAATTCAGCATATTTTTTCTGTGATTCCTCTTAAAACTGGTGATCTGATGATCCCACCAATAGAGATTAAGATTAATGGCCGTAAATATCAGACTCAATCAATTGATGTAACTGTAGTCGAAAGAGGCCAGAGTGGAAACCAGACTATAGATGATCAGTTAAGAGAGCTAACTTTTCTAGAAGTTGAACTTAAGAGAAATAAAATTTATCTTAATGAAGAGATTCCTATTATGATAAACTTCTATTATCATAAAGATTTAGAGTTGAGCAATATATACTATCCAGAATTGGAATCTAGTAATTTTCTTATACAACCATTTTCTGAACCAGAAAAAAATATGACGCTTATAAATGGACAATATTTTAATTTTATTCCTTTTAAGACTACGATCAGGCCAATTTCGAGAGGGGATTATAAGATTGGCCCGGTGGTATTAAAAACCGAAGTTGCGATCCCGCGTAGGAATAACTATAATGGTTTTAATAGTTTTTTCGGAAATAACTACGATATTTATCCATTTAATGTTTTATCAGATGAAATAAATATTCAGATAATGGATTATCCTAAAGAGGAGAAACCATTAGATTTTAATGGTGCTGTGGGACGTTTTAAGATGGATGTCACTGCAACTCCTGAAAAAGTAAAAGTCGGAGAACCAATCACGATTAAAATGAAAGTTACTGGTGAAGGAAGTTTGAACACAGTTTCGGCTCCTATAATCGAAGAAAATTCTGATTTTAAATATTATAATCCTCAAGTATTGACAACTAAAGATGGAGATTCTTATCAGGCTGCAGTAAAGATCTTTGAACAAGTAATTATTCCAACTAATGCTGTAAATACGCTTCCTAAGATAAGTTTTAGTTATTTTGATCCTTTTGAGGAGAAATATCATACTCTTGAAGCTGGCCCATTATCCATTAAGGTGATGGGAAGCGGCGAGAGTGTAGGACAGATTGCTGATTATCGAGATAATAAAACAGCTGCCAAAATTTTAGGCCAGGATATTGTATTCATAAAGAGTGAACCTAAAACATTTAGTCAACATAATAAAACTCTTTTAACAACTTCAGGCTATCTTGGTTATAACTTAATAGTTCTTGGTTTATTACTAGGTGGAGTATTTTTAAAGTTGATGGTTAATAAAAAGCCAGAAACACGTAAAAGAAGAGAGATTATCGCAAAAACACTCCAACTTTTATGTGAAAGTGAAAGACTTCTTAAGGAAGGGCATAATGATCAGTTTTACAATACTATCTATCAGGGAATACAGAACTGTTTAAAAGAATGTTTCCAGATTACCATAACTGGAATCTCTGACTACGAAGCTGAACATCTTAAAAAAGCCGGAATAAGTTTAGAGATGTTAGACCAGATAAAAGATTTTTATCATGAAATGGATTTAAAAAGATTTGCTGGTTCTTTCAGTGATGAGACTGAGATGAAAAAAATCCTGACTAAGGCTCGTGAAATTATTGCTACGATTGAGAAAGGAGAGGTAGCTTAAATGTTTAAACGAAATATCTTTTATATTATGATAAGCTGTTTACTTCTTACTCTATCTTTTGGTAGCAATACTGTTTTGGCTAAGGCCAGCACTTTTGAAGAAAATCAAGTTAGCAATAGTAGCCATAATGCCTTATTTTATCAGGCGAATAAATATTATCAAGATGCAGATTATGAGAAAGCAGTAGATAGCTATGAACAAATTCTTCAAGAGGGATATGCCAGTGGACATCTTTATTATAATCTTGGTAATACTTATTACAGATTGGATCAAAAGGGAAAAGCATTGCTTAACTATATGAGAGCTAAAAATCTTATTCCTCGCGATCCCGATTTATCTTCAAATCTGGAATATTTAGAGGAAGAGTTACAAATTGAGAGAGATGGAGGGGGATGGCTGTTTGGTCTAGCATCTTGGATCTCTGACTATATGACACTTAGAGAATTAGCCTTTTTGGTTTCTTTATTTTTAACTTTAGTGGTGATTTTAATTCTCTCAGCAGTATTCATTACTAAATGGCGTCAATTTTTAAAGATTCCAATGGTTATAGTTATACTTTGTTTGATAATATTCTTGTTCGGAACAGTTCTAAGCGGATATCATTTTTATGGTACAAATCCTGCTGTTGTTGTGGTCAATGAAGCTAAAGTTCGCTTTGAACCTTCTATGAGTGGTGAAATCTATTATTCTTTGACTGAAGGAACAACTATAGGGATTGAAAATATTCGCGATGAGTGGAGTCAAATTCAACGAGAAGATGGTAAAAAAGGCTGGGTAAAATCTGAGGATATTGAAGTTATGAAGATAAATAAGTAAATCGACTTTAACAGTAAGTTTGTGGGATGAATACAGAGGTATTATTCTGGAGGCGATAGAATGAGTTATTTTTTAAGACTTTTTTCAAAAGACAATGAGGATATACCTATTTCTCAATTAAAGAAATCACTTGCATCAGCGAATATTCAAACAAAGATTCGGATTAAGGAAAGAACAAAAAATTTATGGAATCAAATTGAAGTAGCTCTTTTAGATGGCGATACTATATGTAGAATAGAGCGTTTAGCAGTTTTAGCTGATACTGCTGGTGAGGCTCAGATTTTTAATTTTCTGAATGAGATTGAAGATTCGAAGCCACAATCAGCAGTAAAATGGTTAAAGAAATACTTATCTGAGGTAAAAGTAATTTATACTTTCGAAGTCTTAGATAGTGCTGAGAAAAATAATGGATGGGATGCGATAGAAACAATTCAGGACAAAATATGGGAAACAATTGGTGGTATTCTTCAAGCTGACCATGAAGGGTTTACTAATGATCAAGGATATCATATTTTGTGGCAGTTTGATGAAGATGCAGAAGGAAAGTGGATGATGGCAGTGTTGAATTTGTTTGGAAACTGGATATCTTTCGAAATGGACTTAGAAAATCAAAAACATCGTGAAGCTTTTTGGGCTGGAAAAGTTCCAAAAGGAGTGAGGAAGATTGAGTAAAAAGAAGAGAGAGGAGGACAAACATGACCACTATTAAAATTCCGTATGCAAGAAAATTTGTAGATGTGAAGATTCCTGATGCAAATCTTCAAAAGATTTTAGAGTTTAACGCACACCATTATAAGACTGAAATTCCTGAAAGTGAACTAGTTGAGCGAGCTTTAGATAATCCGATTGAGAGTGCATCACTAATAGAATTGGCTAAAGGTAAGAAAAATATCGTAATTATTACAAGTGACCACACACGGCCAGTCCCTAGTAAAATTACTTTACCTATTGTGCTTAGAAAGATCAGAGAAGTAAATCCAGATGCAGAGATTACAATCTTGATTGCGACAGGTTTTCATCGCCCTACTTCCGAAGAAGAGATGAACGATAAGTTTGGCGAAGAGATTGTAAAAAATGAGCGTTTAGTTAATCATTTTAGTCGTGATAAGGAAGACATGGTCTACATAGGAAAACTGCCTTCTGGTGGTGACATATTGTTGAATAAGTTAGCTGTAGAGGCTGATTTATTAATTGCTGAAGGATTTATTGAACCTCATTTCTTCGCTGGGTTTTCTGGTGGTCGGAAAAGTGTTTTGCCAGGAATTGCGGCAAAAGAAACAGTTTTAGCAAACCATTGCTCAGAATTTATTGCAAATCAATTTGCTAGAACGGGAAACTTAGAAAATAATCCAATTCATGAAGATATGATTTATGCAGCTAAAAAAGCAAAGCTTGCTTTTATTCTCAATGTAGTGATCAATGCTGAAAAACAGGTTATTAACGCTTTTGCTGGTCATTTCGAGAAGGCACATCTTAAAGGAACAGAATTTGTTAGCAAGTTAGCGCAAGTTTCTCCCTGTCCTGCTGATATTGTAGTAACTTCTAATGGTGGATATCCTTTAGATCAAAATATTTATCAATCCGTCAAGGGGATGACTGCTGCAGAAGCTACAGCGGCTGAGGGTGGTGTAATTATTATTATATCTGCGTGTAATGATGGGCATGGAGGTCAGAGTTTTTATGAAGCTTTGGCTAATGTTAATCATCCACGGGAGTGGACTGATAAAGTCTTACAGATTCCGAGAGATAAAACATTACCAGATCAGTGGGAGTCTCAAATATTGGCTCGAATTTTAGAAAAGCATGAAGTGATTCTTGTGACTGATCAATGTGATAAAAAGATGATAGAAGATATGCACATGAAATATGCGATATCTGCAGAAGAAGCATTAAAGATGGCTTTTGAGATGAAAGGAAAGGATGCAACAATTACAGTGGTTCCTGATGGAGTTTCGGTAATTGTGAAGTAAACTTTAATATTAGTCAAGGAATAAAAAGAACCCTATTTCTCAACGTGAGAAATAGGGTTCTTTTTATTCTTATAACATGAGATTTAGATTTTTGAAATAGACTTTTTTAGAGAAAGAGCAAAAAACTTTATAGCAAACTTCAGGATGAAGTTTTTAAACTCTCCTTTGTGTGGTATAATGAGAGGGTCAATATTTTACCAATAATTAAAAGGAGGGATCGTGATGAAAAGCGGAAAGAAAATCCCTTATGGTATCAGTGATTTCAAAGATCTAATATTGCAAGACTACATATATGTAGACAAAACTAAATATATTGAGCTTTTGGAAAGTTATGGTGAGAAATATATCTTCTTTTTAAGACCTAGAAGGTTTGGAAAGAGTCTATTTTTATCAATGTTAGCTAGGTACTATGACATAAACACCAGGGATGATTTTAATAAATTGTTTGCTGGATTATATATTGGGCAACATTCGACCCCACTAGCTAATAGTTTTTATATTTTGAATTTTAACTTTTCAGGAATCAACACTTCCAGCCAGGAGAGATTACTAAATGATTATAGTTTAGTTGTTCAGGAAGAATTGAATAATTTCCTTAAAAGATATGATCTAGATTTTAAATATGAAACTACAGGACTACCATCATCAGTAATGAGATCATTTTTGAGTCGAGTGCAATTCGAAATTAATGGAAAAATCTATGTATTTATTGATGAATATGATCACTTTGCCAATGAGTTATTAAGTTTTCAAACAGAGGTTTTTGAAGAGACTATTAGCAAAACAGGATTTGTCCGTAAGTGGTATGAGGTTTTAAAGATAGGAACACAGAATGGACTTATTGATAGAATGTTTGTCACAGGAGTAAGCCCGATAACATTAGATAGCCTAACCAGTGGTTTTAATATAGCCTCAAATTTAACCAGAGATAAAAATCTAAATGAGATGATGGGATTTACTGAAGAAGAAGTGGTTGATCTTTTGAAAATAATTCTTAAAGAAACAGATAGTATTGAAATGTTGTTGCCAACTTTACGAAAGTATTATAATGGTTATCTATTTAGTCAAAATGCAATCAAGAGAGTTTATAATAGTGATATGGTTCTATATTACCTAAATAGCTTTAAGAAATCTAATACTCCTCCTGAAGACTTAATAGATACTAACATAGCCAGTGATTATGCGAAGTTACAAAAATTATTTACTTTAAAGAATCGTGAAAGGAATTATCAGATTTTAGAGAAGATTTTAATGGGCCAATCCCAAACAACTACCATCACCAGAGAATACAGTCTGGCGAAAGACTTTACAGAGGCAGATTTCCTTTCTTTACTATTTTATTTAGGTTTTTTAACCATTGAAGAGAAGGTGTTGAAAAGGGTTAGATTGAAAGTCCCCAATTATGCGATTAAAGAGCTATATTTTGATTTCTTTTTTAAGATACTTCAGGAGAGATTTGAGCTAAATCTTGATATATCAGAGATCCAGGATAGTATCGAAACACTTGCTTTGACTGGTGATATCGATAAATTTCTCAAAGTAGTTGAAAAGACCTTAAAACAATTATCCTTTAGGGATTTTATCGAATTTGATGAAAAGTATATTAAAATAATCATGTATACTTATCTAGTTATGAGTAAGGCTTATTATATTAAGAGTGAGTATGAGACGAAAGAAGGATATGTAGATATAGGCTTTTTCCAACATCCTGACTCAGAAGAGAGTTTATATGAAGGTCTAATCGAGCTTAAGTATATCAAAAAGAGTGCATATAAAAAGGAAGGTTGGGCGATTATTGATAAAAAATTAGCAGAAGGACGTGAACAACTTCTGTCCTATCAGGATGATGATGAGTTAAAGCATCGCCACAAACTTCTGAAATGGGTGTTAGTCTTTGTGGGAGATGAATGTTTAGAAAAATTGAAGATTGATCAAGGGTAAATCAGGCGCAGTGTAAAACAGGAGGTTAGAAGCATGAAAAAACGTTTACCGATTGGTGTGAGTGATTTTAAAGAGATCATAGAAGATGATTATTACTATGTCGATAAAAGTTTATTCATTCAGGAAATAGTAGATACAGATGCGAAGGTATTGTTGATTCCCAGACCACGCAGGTTTGGGAAAACCCTTAATATTTCTATGTTGAAATATTTTTTCGAAAAAACAGATATAGATTATAGCTATTTATTTAAAGACCTGGCTATTTCTAAAACTAATGAGATATATCTAAAACATCAGGGTAGATATCCTGTGATATATTTGACTTTTAAAGATGTTAAGGAAGATAATTGGCAGAATGCGTTATTAAAAATAAAAAAATTAATTGCTCAGGAATTTAAAAGACATGACTATTTGTTAAATAGCTCCAAATTGGATAGATATGAAAAGGAAAGGTATAAGCAAATATTATCAATAGAAGCAGAAGAAGTATTTTATGTTGAAGCGTTTAAAGATTTGTCTGAGTATCTACGACGTTATTGGGATGAAAAAGTTCTAATAATGATTGATGAATATGATGCACCGATTCAGACGGGATATATTTACGGATATTATGATAAAGTAGTTAACTTTACCAGGACTTTGTTGGGTGGAGGTTTAAAAGACAATCCTTCTCTGGAAAAGGGTATCCTAACAGGTATCTTACGGGTTGCCAAAGAGAGTATCTTTTCTGGGTTGAATAATCTATCAGTATACAGCCTTCTAAATGCCCAATTTGATCAACACTTTGGGTTGTTAGAAGAGGAGGTTAAGTATTTTCTGGATTCTTTTGGATTAATTGGTATATTTGAAGATGCTAAACGCTGGTATAATGGGTATCAATTTGGTGAAAAAACAGTTTATAATCCATGGTCAGTAGTTAAATTGATCGATAATAAAGGTATTATTCAGCCTTATTGGGTTAATACCAGTAGTAATGATCTGGTCAAAAAATTTATAGCAGAGGCTGGTAGTGGATTTAAAAAAGATCTTGAGATACTGATTGATGGTGAGTCAGTTAACATTCAGGTTGATGAAAATATTACCTTTGATGATATCCGGAGTAAGTCAACACTATTTAGCTTTTTATTATTGAGCGGATATTTGAAGGTAGAAGGTAAAAAATGGCATAATGGGCGATTATTTTGTGATTTGCAGATTCCTAATGAAGAAGTCAGATATATTTATGAAGATATTATTATCAATTGGTTTAAGGAGAATCTGTGTTCAGATGAATTAGATATTATGTGGAAAAGTTTGATATCAGGAGAGATTGCAGTTTTTGAGGAGATTTTTCAAAAATTTGTTTTAAATAGTGTTAGTTTTTTTGATCTAGCCAATAAGGAACCTGAAGTGGTCTATCATGCTTTTGTGCTCGGAATGCTTGTTTATCTACAAAAAGATTATGATATCAAATCAAATAGAGAAAGTGGTTATGGTAGGTATGATGTCATGTTAATACCTCGCACTAAAAAGCTAGGTATCATTATGGAATTTAAAAAGGTCAATCTTAATAGAGGAGAAACGTTAGTTTCAACTGTGGAGGCAGCATTA
The DNA here is from genome assembly GCA_023128035.1 of Halanaerobiales bacterium. The sequence continues at coordinate 37,764 of JAGMES010000013.1, forward strand.
CAGCAGATTGAAGATAGACAATATCGACAGGAATTGTTGAACAGAGGGGTAGATAATATAATTGAACTAGGAATCGCATTTGAAGGTAAACGAATCAAGGTAAAAGAAAAGATGTTCATGTAGTGAAAAAATGATGGAAGGGTGAATGTGAGTAATATGAAACGCAAGGTTTTAGAGAATGTAATGGAAGTTGGATTTCATACTGCTGGAAAAGATAACAGGTGTCCAGAAAGCTTTCCTTTTCCTGCCTGTCTTGCTTCTGCTTTGAGATACGTTGGAGAAGATTATCCATGGCAGACTATTAAAGCCCATGATCAAGAGTGGAAATTGAATATGGCGAATGTTGAATTTCTTGGAGCTTCTGGGATGGCATTTGGACTTTTATGGAGTAAAGAACATTGTATGAGTTGTATGGATTTAACACAAATTAATTCACATAATGAAACAATACATAATGCTTTTAATTGGGCTGGATATAAAATGGATATTTTAGAAAAAACCGAAACCAGTGATGAGGAATTGATCTGGAAAGAAAAAATTATTGAAACTATTGATCAAAATGTTCCTGTGTTAGCATTTGGAGTTATCGGACCACCTGAATGTTGTATTATTACTGGTTATGATGAATCTGGCGAAGTGATTATTGGGTGGAATTATTTTCAAAATGAGCATGATGATTTTGAAGCAACTGGACAATTTAGAAAAAGGAATTGGTATAATGATACATGGAAACTCGTTATTATTAAGGAAAAAATAGAACCATCTCTTACTTCAAAACAGATTTTAAAAAATGGATTAGATATAATGAGAAAGGAAGAAAGTGATGGATATTATGCTGGTTTTAAGGCATATGATGCCTGGATTAATTTTTTGAAAAACAAAGATATTGAAACACTGGACGACAAGCAAGTAAAAGAGATGCATAGTTTACATAGTGCATTAGTAGGAAGTTATGCAGAAGCCCGTAGTTGGGGAGGGTCATTTTTAGAAAGACTAACTTATTTCGAACCAGAAATTAATGATGAACTACTGGAGTGTTCAAAAAAATTCAAAGATATCCATGATTTAATGTGGGAGATATGGGGAGTCCTTGGTGGGTATTGGGATAAAGAAGCATGGTTAAAATTTAGAGAGTCTGACTTAAGAGAAAAAATAATATCTATTTTAGAACAGGCAAAAAAGAAAGACAAAGAAGTTGTTTCAGTTTTGGAAATAGTACTTAACATCAACATGAAAAATGTTTAGGTATCAAGGGTTTAGAGGTTAAAATTCTTTAAAATTTTTGCAATACATAAAAATAAGGGAGTTAAAACATATGAAAAGAAATAGTATTGTGATTTATTTTATCGTAGTCATAATTTTATCTATACCACTATTAAACGGTTGTGAATCAACAGAAATATTGCCAGAAAAAAGAGCAATAATGAATCATTTCAAAAAAACTTGATGAATATGTCAAGAACAAAGATGGGATATCCAACGTTCTCCGTAGTGAAACGAAGGAGAATGTTGGATATCCCTTGTTAGCTGAAGTTGATTATCAAGTTTTTGAGTTTTTAGATTTTTATTTAGTATCTTTTGTACTCGAAATGAAAATCGGTGCAGTAACTAATGGAAGGTCATTAGAATCAACATTTGTTAGTTGACTAACTAAAACTGATGAATGAATAGTAGCAGGCATCATCAAGTCATCAATTCGGTCATTTATCTCACATTTTAATTTTTTTAAATAATCATCATCTTTATCAGTAATTTCATTTAGCTTATACTTTAATATGATTTTTATTTCAATATCATAAAGAGCTTTTGGATCAAAATACACATTTCTTTCAAAAATAATTTTAACATGGTCTTCTGCAATATCTAATATAGAATAATTATCTTTAATATTTGTCTCAAATTCTTTTATGTTTTCTAACAACTCCTTAGATGGTTGTGAATAATTAAAATTAACAGATTTCAATTGAATATTTATTTTATTACCATCTATTAGTCTTTGAGATTGGCTCATAATATAATCCTCCTCTATCTTCTATAATTCTATTCGCTACCATTTTAAAGGGGTCAGATTGAGAGTTAACTATTCCATTCCAACCTTTTTTATTTCCTGTCAGAGTTACCTGCCTAATTTCGGTCATTAAAACTGCCTCTTGTTCAATTTCTTTAGCAGTATTACTCTGATAATGTTTTTTTGTTACTAAAAACAAAATATATTGATTTAAACTCACTCCCTGTTCTTCAGCTTCTAGGGTTAGTTCTCTATGAAGACTTTTAGGAAGTCTTAAGGTGAATTTTCCACTAAAATCATTATTTTCTAAATTGTCGGGTTTAGGTATTTTTTTACCATCTTCCAAAGCTATTTCTAACCAAACTCTTTTTGCATCTTGAGCCAACTCCAGTGCTTCTTCTAAAGTATCTCCACTAGCAACACAACCTGGTAAGTCTGGAAATTCAACATTCCATTCAACATTTCCATCAACATTATCTGGGTAAAATCTCATTCTATAAGGTCTAGCCAAAATCATATCTTTATTCAATATCTTCACCTCCAATTTCCTTGATTTTATTTATTGCATCAACCATAGTCTTTACATAAAATTTTTTTATTGTCTTTCCATGTTTAGGAATAGTAATTTGTAAATCATCAAGCTCGGGGTGATTATAAATAAAATGACTAGTTCCTCCAGCTGATTGACGCTGTATAAATCCAAAAGCTCGTAACAACCTATCAGCTTCAAAAAAAGTGATATCTGATGGTGTTGGTCGTTTAGAACACTTTTTGTATAGCTTTTCGAGTTGACTCATGAATCTTTCTCCTTTCTATTATATGTATTAATACCACATATGATACCAAACTCCTTCTTTTTCTTAAAATTTTTTTGGAAAAAGTCATTTTTTGATTTAATTTTCGCTTTTAGGGCTAGTCTGCTTTCAATTTCAGCTAACGAAGATATAAGCGGAATAGCGAGTTTATATAGTGATCCTTATACTAATACGTTGTATGATTATGGTAAAAAAAAGATGATAACTCAAGAGGAATCGCGTAATGAATTAATGAATAATTGGGTAGTTGCATTTATAAAATTTAAATATAAGAGAATTTCAGTAAGGTATCAAAGGATTAAAATTGAAGGTACAAGAGCTACTGTAAGGTTAAATTATGATATGACCCTTTATCAAAAAATTATATCTAAGGGAGAAAGGAAAGTACAGAAAAAAGAAGAATTTATTCTAGAGTTAATAGATGGTAAATGGTATATTGTTTCTGAAAAGGAGTTGAGAAATAAATAACATGAGTATTGAATGGTATGACATGATAGCCAGAAGAAATGGCGGTTATAAGAGTAATGCAATATTCACTGTAGAAGGGTTATCTGGAGAAGATGTATTTGAAGAAAGGTTAGTTAGCATGTTGCCAAATTTTGAATCTATTTTAGATGCAGGTTGTGGACATGGAGACTTTACTCTTAAGATGGCTAGATATGCAAAAAACATTACAGGTCTGGATAATTCGATTGAATTAATCAAAATTGCAAAATCATCATTAGAAGAAATAAATTATGATCATGCAAGTTTTGTATATGCAAGTACCAAAAAAGAACTTCCTTTTCAAGATGGAGAATTTACTCTGATTTATGATAGACGAGGGCCAACGTCAATCATAAATCACCACAGAATTCTTCGCTCAGGTGGAACCATATTCGGCATATATTCTGCATCTTTAGAAAAGGTTGAACAACTTCTAAAAACTAATGGATTTGTAGAACACAAAACCAGCGAATAAATTAATCGTCGGTTTTTGTTTTTTCACTTTCCTTTACATGCCTTTAAACATTCCCCACACCCTCTAAGGGCATGTGGGAGACAGCGATAATAATGAAATTTTCCATCGGCAAATGCATTTGCAGGGCATGCTTCAATACATTGTCCACATGAAGTGCAGTGAGTCTCCATTGTTGCAGGAATTTGAGGAGTGAGTGGCTTGCTAACTTCTAAAGGAGCATTGGTAAAGATTGCTGAAAAGAGGAGACCTGAACCATAATCTTTATTAACCACAAGACCATTTCGACCCCATTCACCTAAGCCTGCTGCAACTGCAAGGGGACGAAAATCTCCAAAAAGGGAAAGTATAGTTTTATATTTTGCCCGATATCCTTCTTTTGTTAAAATTTTTGCTGTTATATTATGAACGTTCTTGCTGGTCAGATACTCTTCTACCAATCTTTTGGTGAGAGTGAATGGATGATTAAAAAACCATTCATCTAAAAAGGGAAAAGCAAAGATAATCACAGGCTCTGTACGACGAATTTTTGTTGAACCTACAAGAATGGCGCCATTCTTTTTTGCAGTTGTATTAATTTCGTTCATCAAATCTGTTGTTATGCTGCTCAAAATTTTCCCTCCAAAAATAATATTATTAGTAACTTTTAGTAGTAAATGTAATAACTTATTTGCGACTTAATTCAATTTGTGTTATAATAGTAGTATGTTCTTTAATATGAATAAAATTATACCTGTTTAGATTTGGGAGGAGGCATTTATGAAAAAACTTAAAAGAGGACGAGAGATTTCTTTACAACGAGCTGATGTTTTAAAGTCAAGAATTCAAGATTATTTAGATGTTCAGGAGAGTATTCCAGATGGATTTAAGCGCAAAATGATGATTGAACGCCAGAAGAAAAAAATTCTAGAGATTTTAGGTGGCAGCGAAGAGGATTGGAAGAATTGGCACTGGCAATTGGCAAATCGAATCAATGATGTAGATATATTAGGGCAAGTATTAAAATTATCCAATAAAGAGTTAGAGGAGATAAAAGCCGTTGGGCGTAAATATCGTTGGACAATTTCGCCATATTACCTAAGTTTAATTGATCCAGATGATCCAAAAGACCCAATTTATTTAATGTCATTACCTCAGGAAGTAGAAATTTTAGATCAATCTGGTGAACTTGATCCTATGGCTGAGGAATATACTAATCCTGCTGGTAGCGTCACTCGCAGATATCCAGATCGAGTGGTTTTGAACGTGACCAATGAGTGTGCTATGTATTGTCGTTTTTGTCAAAGACGGAGGAATATTGGACAGGTTGACTGTCATAAATCGCGAGCAATTTTAAAGGAATCGATTCAATATATCAGAGAAAATACTGAGATACGTGATGTTCTGATAACTGGTGGTGATCCGCTGACTTTGACTGATACGATGATCGACTGGCTACTAAATGAGATTACTAGCATTCCACATGTTGATTATGTTCGATTAGGAACTCGAACATTGATTACTATGCCTCAAAGGATTACTCCTGAACTTTGTGATATACTTAAAAAATACCATCCCCTTTATATCAATACTCACTTCAATCATCCAATTGAGATTACCCATGAAGTGAAAGAAGCTGCTGAAAGATTAGTTATGTCTGGTGTACCATTAGGTAATCAAGCGGTTTTATTGAATGGGGTTAATAATGATAAATATGTAATGAAGCGTCTTAATCATTTATTATTAAAAATTCGTGTACGACCTTATTACATTTTTCATCCAAAGCATGTACGAGGTACCAGCCATTTCTTATGTTCTATAGATGAAGGAATTGAAATCATGGAGCATCTTCGCGGATATACCTCTGGTATGGCAATTCCATCTTATATTGTGAACGCACCAGGAGGAAAAGGAAAAACTCCTATTTTACCAAATTACATTATCTCTCGCGAAAAGGATTATGTTACATTACGCACCTGGGAGGGAGAGATCATTCAATATCCTAATATTCCAAATATTAAAACAATCTCAAAAACACACTTAGTTCCTATCGGGTAAAATATGATAGAATCTCTGGTTTTTACGCCAGAGATTTTTATTTCTTGCGAGAAGAGTTGAAAAAATTTTGAATATGTTTATAATAATAATTAGACACATTATTTGATATAGGGAGGGGGTAAAGTATGTTTGAAAATATTCAACAACGTGAACTTACTTTAGGGGAAATATTAATTAATAGTTGGAGTATTTTTTCGAAGAACTTTCGGACAATCTTATTAATTGCATTAATAATTTATATTCCGATAAATATTTTGGTTTATATGATCCCTACAGAGTCATTAATGAATGGGTATGGAGAAGTTGAAGGGTTTTGGATTTATATTAGACTGATTCAGATGGCCCAAGAATTCTTCGGAGTCTTGGCTATAATGGGTATAGCCGTATTGGTAGAAGGTTTTTTACGTGGTGAAGAAACTCGGTTAGATGAATCTATGAACAAAGCTTTTTCCAGATGGGGAAATATGATTATGACCAATTTATTTAAGGGAATTATTGTGATGGGATTAATGTTTTTGTTTATTATTCCTGGAATTATTTGGTATGTTTTTTATTCCTTTGTGGCTTATGTTGTAGTTTTAAGAAATATCAGAGGAATGCAAGCTCTAGCTTATAGTAAAAGATTAGTGAAAGGAAGATGGTGGAAAATTTTTGGGATAACCCTCTTTTTAGGGGCTGCGCGTTTAGGATTAGGGTTAGGTTTTGATTATCTGATAGGAATAATTTTACCTGGTTATTCTGTTGCCAATATATTTATTGAAAGTATTCTCACTGGAATTCTTTCTTACTTTACGGTTGCGACAGTTGTGCTGTTTTTGAATTTGGATTATGTCCAAGTCGAACGCAGAATAAATTTTTCTAGTTAGGAGATTTTTCATGAGGAATGATTTATTAAATGATGCAAGAGATGCTCTTGATGAATCAATTGAAGTTTTGTCACTTTCTATAGAAGAATCGGTTGGTACAGGGATTGAACTTACGGAAGAAAAACAGTGTATAACTATCCCAGTTCCTGGGGGATGGCAGATTATTTTGCTTAGTACTTTAAAACCAAATGAGAAGGTGGAAGTTACTGCCCATGAATTAGGTCATTTGCTATTAAAGGGAGAAGGATTGTTTGCGGTAAGTTGTGGTGATAAGGATGAGCCTGAAACAATTTTAGTTTCTGAAATGAATAATGTAATCTTTCATCATTTTGTTATCAATCGTTTGGTGGAAAATTATAAAATTAGCAGTAATATGCATTTAGATTCTCGAAAAAATATTTTGAAAAATGGTCATGAATTGATCAAAGAATATCGTAATGAGACAATTATCCTTCATAGAATTGGATTACATCTTTTGGATTTGGCTATAACTACAACGGGAAAAGATAAACGAATAGGAGAGTTAGTAAATTTATCTGAACGGGTAAAAGAAGCATTTGAGATAGGACAGGAATTACTAGTTTATCCAGATTTGAATCTTCCTCCTGGAGAACAGTGGCGAAGAATAAAAGAATTTTTAGAACGTTTAGGATATGATGCCAGCAAAGCACATCTATCTGGTTCATAATATTAAAATAACCTTTTCTGAATACAGGAAAGGTTATTTTTTATTTGCAAAAATTTTGGATATTCAAATATAAGATTTATTTTTACATATACTATTTTGTAGTATTGAAAGGAGGGGAATGGATGAAAGTAGAGGAATGGATGAAAGTAGAGGAACAAAAACGATCAGATGATGTGATGACAGAAGAATATGATTCGCGGTATGAACAATTAGATCAAATTATTCGGGAATACAAAGATAAAGAAGGTACATTGATTACCATTTTACATCAAGCTCAAAAAATTTTTGGATATCTGCCCCGGGAAGTACAAATCTATATTGCTGAGCATTTGGGCATTCCCTTTCCAGAAGTTTATGGAGTAGTTAGCTTTTATTCACTATTTTCTATGGAACCTCGAGGGAAATATACGATTGAAGTTTGTATGGGTACTGCGTGTTATGTGAAAGGTATACAACAGATTTTAGATGTATTGAAAGAAGAACTAAATATTGATCCAGGTGAGACTACTGAGGATGGGATGTTTACTATTGAAACTACCCGTTGTTTGGGAGCATGTAGTCTGGCACCTGTGATGGCTATTGGTAAAGATATGCATGGGCATTTGACTCCTGAAAAAGTTAGAGAAATTTTAAAAACTTATCAATGAGAAAGGAGGGATAAGGATGGCACAACGTGGTCAGTTATTGATCTGTTCAGGGGCGGCCTGTCTATCAGCAGGGGCAGGAAAGATAAAGGAAGCTCTAGATCATGAGTTAGCTAAACATAATCTTACTTCAGAATATCGGATTATTGAGACAGGTTGTATAGGAAGTTGTGATTTTGGGCCAGTTATGGTGGTTTCACCAGAAGAAATTTTTTATCACCGTTTAAAACCTGATGATGTTAAAAAAATCGTAGAAGAACACTTGGTCAATAGAAAAGTCGTAGAAGAGTTGCTTTACCAGATACCAGAGACTGGGGAGAAAGCATATACGATTAATGAGATCAGTTTTTTTAAGAACCAAGTCAAGATAGCTTTGCGTAATTCTGGAGTGATTGATCCAATTAAGATTGAAGATTATCTCTCAAAAGGGGGATATCAGGCGCTTACAAAAGCATTGCATGAGATGATTCCAGAAGAGGTAATTGAAGAGATAAAAATTTCAGGTTTACGAGGAAGAGGTGGCGGTGGTTTTCCTACAGGTCTTAAGTGGGAGATGACTAGCAAGTCAGAATTAAAAGATAAAAGTAAGACGAAATATGTAATTTGCAATGCTGATGAAGGTGATCCAGGAGCATTTATGGATCGGAGTATTTTAGAAGGTGATCCTCATAGTATCATTGAAGCGATGGCAATAGCTGGATATGTGATTGGTTCTAGACAGGGGTATGTATATGTTAGGGCTGAATATCCGCTGGCAGTGGAACGATTGGAAGCAGCGATTGATGTGGCACGAAAATATGGGGCTTTAGGGAAAAATATTTTAGATTCAAATTTTGAATTTGATTTAGAGATTCGAGTAGGTGCAGGTGCTTTTGTTTGTGGTGAAGAAACTGCTTTAATTCATTCGGTTCAAGGCCAACGTGGTGAGCCACGACCTAAGCCTCCTTTTCCAGCTACCAAAGGTCTCTGGAATAAGCCTACTTTGATTAATAATGTAGAAACCTTAGCAAACATTGCTCCTATTCTTTTAAAAGGTGGAGAATGGTATGCAGAATATGGAACAGAAGATAGCAAAGGAACAAAGGTTTTCGCCCTTGCTGGAAATATTAAAAATACTGGTTTGATTGAAGTTCCAATGGGAACAACTTTAGGAGAGATTATCTACGAATTAGGGGGCGGAATCCCTGATGGTAAAGAGTTTAAGGCAGCTCAGATTGGAGGCCCTTCTGGAGGAGTTTTAACAAAAGATCATTTGGAACTACCTATGGAATATGAATCCCTCCTTGATACAGGAGCTATGATCGGCTCTGGTGGATTGGTCATTATGGATGAAGATACATGTATGGTTGATATAGCTAAATTTTATTTAGATTTTACTCAAGATGAATCTTGTGGTAAATGTACCCCTTGCCGGGTTGGTACAAAACGGATGTTGGAGATTTTAAAAAGAATTGTCTCTGGAAATGGTAAAGAAGAAGATTTGGCTGACTTAGAAGATTTGGCGACATTGATTAAAGATACATCTATCTGTGGATTGGGCCAGACTGCACCAAATCCCGTATTGAGTACTATGCGATATTTTAAAGATGAATATCTTGCTCATGTTTTGGACAAAAATTGTCCTGCTGGAGTCTGCAAAGATCTTCGACATTATTATATCGATCCAGAAAAATGTATTGGGTGTGGTATATGTGCTAAAGCTTGTCCTCTAGGGGTAATTACAGGAGAAGCTAGACAACCCTATCAGATTGATCCCGAAACTTGTGAAAAATGTGGTATCTGTTATCAAAAATGTCCAGTAGATGCAATATTAAGAGGACACCCCAATAGGACTCTCGTGAAGGGAGGGGTTTGATGGAAAAGATGATTTCTTTAGAGATTGATGGTCAAAAGGTAACGGTTAAAGAAGGTACTACGATATTGAACGCCGCTCGTAAGATCGGAGTTGACATTCCTACACTCTGCTATTTAAAGGATCTTAATGTAGAAGGAGCTTGTCGGGTTTGTCTTGTAGAAGTTGAAGGAGATCCAAGATTAGCTGCTTCTTGTGTTTATAAAGTTCGCGAAGGGATGAAGGTTAAGACAACTACGCCTAGAGTTATTAAAGCAAGAAAGCAGATGATCGAGCTCCTTTTATCAGATCATCCTTTTGAGTGTCTTACCTGTATTGCTAATCAAAATTGTGAATTACAGACCTTAGCAAAGAGGTATGACATACGTGGGTTGAAATTTCGTGGAGAAAGACGAACAATACCTATAGATGATCTCTCTCCATCCATTGTTCGAGATCCAAGTAAATGCATTCTTTGTAGGCGATGTATCACAGTTTGTAAGAAAGTGATAACAGCAGGGATTTATGATATAAATGAGAGAGGATTTAAATCTTTCGCTGGCCCTGCAATGAATGATAGCCAGATTGATACACCATGTACATATTGTGGTCAGTGTATTTTGGTATGTCCAACTGGTGCGTTGAGTGAACAGAGAAAAGATACTGAACTTGTCTGGGAAGCATTGGCTGATTCTGAGAAACATGTGGTGATTCAGACTGCACCTTCGATTAGAGCAACGATTGGTGAAATGTTTGGTATGCCAATTGGTTCCTTAGTGACGGGAAAAGTTGTGGCGGCTCTAAAACGTATGGGTTTTGATAAAGTTTTCGATGATTGTTTTGGTGCTGATGTGGTTGTTATGGAAGAGGGAGCAGAATTTATGCATCGTTTAAAAGAAGGACAACGTTTACCTCAATTTACTTCTTGTTGTCCTGGATGGGTAAAATTTGCAGAAAACTATTACCATGAGATTTTACCACATTTATCTACAGTACGTTCTCCTCAGCAGGTCTTTGGAGCTTTGTCTAAAACTTATTATGCAGAGAAGGCGGGAATTGATCCCAAGAAAATCTTCTGTGTTTCAGTTATGCCTTGCGTTGCTAAAAAGTTTGAAGCACGTCGCCCAGAGATGGAAGTGGGTGGAGTCCAGGCTGTAGATGCAGTGCTCACAACTCGGGAGTTGGGACAGATTATTAAACAAGCGGGTTTAGATTTATCTAAATTACCTGATGAAAAGTATGATGAACCAATGGGATATGCCAGTGGTGCGGGGGTTATCTTTGGCGCTGGTGGTGGTGTAATGGAAGCGACATTGAGAACAGTTTATGAGAAATTAACTGGAGAAAAGATGAAAGCTATTCAATATGAAGCAATTCGTTCTGATAGCTATCGTGAACTTGAAGTGGAGATTAATGGAGAAGTGTTTCGGTTTGCAGTTGTGCGTGGTTTAGGAAATGCGCGACATCTACTTGATCGAGTATTAAAAGGTGAGGTTAAATATCATCTGGTTGAAATAATGGCTTGCCCTGGAGGGTGTGTTAGTGGTGGAGGTCAGCCGATTTATAGTCACAAAGATCAATGGTATTTGCAGGTAGATGCAGGAAATCATCGAGGGAATGCTTTGTTTAGGGAAGATGAATCGAAAGAAATTCGTACAGCTCATGAAAATCCTTGGATTCAGAAATTGTATAAAGATTATCTAGGTGAACCAATGGGTGAACGTTCATTAGAGTTATTCCATACGACATATACTAAACGGCCGATGTATGGCAAGGAAAAGCATGAATTAACCTAATAGAGTAATTATTATAAGCCCCACAAAGTTTTTAAAACTGGTGGGGTTAAATTGTTTTTAAAAAAAATAAATTATCATTCTAATATAGAGGAAAAACGAGAAGAATGTCGAATAATAATTTATAGTTAAAACATAGAAATTGGTAAGGAGAGAAAACTTTTTGGGGGGATGACTATGATTGAAACAATTAATTCTAGAGAATTGAGTTTGGGCAAATTTTTATCAACAAGTTGGCAAGTTTATAAAAAGAATTTAAAGTCAATTTTATTTATTATTGTTTTGCTTTATACTCCGTATTATCTAATAGTTGGATCTTCAGTTATAAGATATAATTTTCATTCTTTCGGCAATTATACTCACTTAAAAAACCTGATAATGATAGATCAGATAGGTAGTACGTTGTCAGAACTGATCTTTGGTACTGCAGCAACGCTGGCGATTATCGTTCTTACTGCTAGTTCTATCAATGGAAAAAATTTAAACTATGTTGAAGCGATAAAAGGAGGATTTTCAAAGTGGTTTAAAGGGGTAGGAACTTCAATTATACAGACTATATTAACATTTCTATGGAGCCTATTGTTGATAATTCCTGGCATTTACTGGAGTGTAAATTATACTTTTTCTATACAAGCTGCTGTTTTAAAAGAAGGGTCTTGTTATTCGGCTTTAAAAGATAGTCATCAAGCTGTGCAAGGTAAATGGTGGAAAGTGTTTGGTTTTACACTTGTGCTTAATATTTTGATTGGAATTATTGTACAGCTTGTAGTATGGCCTTTTGAAAATATTGAACTTGGTCTTGGATTTTTTGTTTTATTTAGTTTAATTAAGGTCATAAATTCCTTTATTATAGTAGCAACGACAGTTTTATTTTTAAATTTAGATTATTTAAAACATGGTGTGGTAATAGAGGAAATTGAAGAAATAATTTAACGGCATTTCAGAAGGGGAAGTCCTCTCCTCTGGAGGTGGGTAGAAGTCTTACAATAATTTTAAAACTTCAGTGGAAGTTCAAATCTTCTTCTGAAGTCGTTAAACTTAAGAAATAATAACTTGTTATAATTTCGACTTTAATGAAGCATCAGATTTATAATAAAAATCTCCCAAAATAAATTTGGGGGATTTTTTTGTTGACAAGAAGAAGAGAATTGCGTATAATAGAAAAGTACCCCCCGGTGGTATGGGGATGAATCAAATTGCATGCAAACACTAAACTATACTAAGGAGGATTTTAACATGGCATCATTTAATATTAAAACAAATCGTACTTTTTCACTAATAAGAAAATATGGGTGGATTTTTACATTAACAGTAGCTGTCGGAGGTTTATGGTATCCTAAGTTAGGACTTTTAGTTATTCCAGTAATGATTGCACTTACAACAACTGCATTTTTTAAAGGTAGATATTGGTGTGGAAATTTTTGTCCTCATGGAAGTTTGTTTGATTCTTTAATCATGCCAATAAGTAGAAATACAAAAATTCCTGGATTTTTCAAATCAAAAATTCTTGGTGGGTTATTTTTCCTAGCGTTTTCGTATAAGTTAGTTAGTAAATTCATAAAAGTATCTGCACTTTGGGGCGAGACTCCTTTTTGCGATAAACTCGGATTAATATTTGTGAGTAGTTATCTGATGGTTACAGTTTTGGGTGGTATTTTAAGTATAGTTTATGCTCCAAGAACATGGTGTAATTTTTGTCCAATGGGTATTTTACAAAGATTATCTTATAAGTTAGGTAAATTATTGGGTATTACTAAAAAGACTGATGAAAAAATAACTGTAACTCATAGAGATATGTGTCATAGTTGTGGTAAATGTGCTAGAGTTTGTCCAATGCAATTGGATCCTTACCTTGAGTTTTCTGATAAAAATCAGGTTGATAATGAAGTATGTATCCGCTGCTCTACTTGTGTTGAAAACTGTCCAGCAGGTATTCTTACTCTTAACAATGAAGAAACTGCAATTAAGATAGCTGAAAATACAGATCTTACAGGTTATGAAAATAGGTAAAAAATTAATGCAAGAATAGATAAGATAAGAAAGCTTATGGATGATACTATCGAGTACACATTTAAGTTTGAAAAACCTAAATAGGTTGACTATAAAGCTGGGCAATTTATTCTTGTAAAAATTCAAAATGATTCTGAGATGTATAGGGCATATTCTATCTCATCCTTGTTAAAGAGTTCAAGCTTATTTATGGAGCGAATTATGAAAATGAATTTCTATATTAATGAAGAATTTAAGCAGTTAGAAGAAAATATTTCTTATGAAAGCGCGTAAAATATTGGAGAGCCAAATTGGTTCTCCTTTTTTTATTATCAGTTCCACAAGAAATAATTACCGTCAAAATTTTATCGAAACTTAATAAGTAAAGTGTTATAATACTTATACAACAGAGAACTCATGAATAAGTTATCTGAATTTTTGGTTAATTATTTGTAAAAGCGTCCAAAGGTAATTTGTTCGATAATACGGAATACATATTATATTATTGAAAAACAAATTCTAAATAACAGTAATCTTAATAGATCACTTTAGTTGAATGGATAGGATTATTAACTTTTATTGGGAGGTGTATGAATTTGAAACTGAATAGTTTTGACTATGTAGTTACAAGTTCTGTTATGGAAGCATGTCAGTTTCTCGCTGAGCATGGTAAAGAAGCTAAAATTTTGTGTGGCGGTACTGATGTAGTCATTCGGATCCGTGAAGGTCATTGGAAGCCTAAGTATCTGGTAGATATTAAACGTATTCCAGGATTAAATGAAGTTTCTTATGATGAAAAGAATGGTCTTACTATCGGTGCTGCAGTAACTTTAAATCAATTAGGTAGATATGATTTTATTAGAGAAAAATATCCTGTTTTAATTGAAGGTGCTCATGTGGTAGGTTCTTTGCAAGTAAGAAACCGGGCTACTATGGTTGGTAATATTTGTAATGCTTCTCCTTTGGCTGATACTGCACCATCTTTGTTAGTTTATGATGCAGAAGTAACTATTGCTAGTGTTGAAGGTGAGCGGGTTGTGTCGATTCACGATTTCTTTACTGGCCCTGGTAAAACAGTGGTTCAGGAAGGAGAGATGGTAACAAAAGTAACTCTTCCACCAATCGAAAACGCGGAAGGTGATTATTATAAACATTCTCGTCGTAAAGCTGTTGATCTGGCCTGTATTGGTGTAGCTGTTTTGGTTGTTGGAAAAGATGGTAATAAAATCAAAGAAGCGAGGATTGCATTAGGTGCAGTGGCTCCAACTCCAGTTAGAGCTAGAACTGCTGAAGCACTATTAAAAGACGCTACTGTGACTCCTGAACTTTTAGAACAAGTTAAAGAAGCTGTAGCTAAAGATATTTCTCCAATCTCTGATATTCGTGCTTCCAAAGAGCATCGGATTGAAATCGCACAGGTTTTGGCCAAGCGTGGGATTCAAGAAGCATTAGGTTTGGTATAGTTTTCTATGACAGAAAAGGGGGATAGTTCCATGAAAAAATATAGAGTCTCCTTTGTAATTAATGGGAGAAAAGAAGAGATGGAAGTCGAAGCAAATGTGACTTTATTAGATCTTATTAGAGATGAATTACTTCTCACTGGTGCTAAGTATGGTTGCGGTGGTGGAGAGTGTGGTGCCTGTACTGTAATCATGGATGGCAATCCAGTTAATTCTTGTTTAGTTCTTGCTCCAGAAGTGAATGGTTGTGAGATTGTTACTGTTGAGGGTTTAGTTCAAAATGCTGAATTGGATAAAATTCAACAATCATTTATAGATCATGCTGCGTTACAATGTGGATTCTGTACACCAGGAATGATTATGTCTGCAAAAGCACTTTTGAAGAAAAATCCACATCCGACAGAAGCAGAAGTTCGTGAGGCATTAGCTGGTAATCTCTGTCGTTGTACTGGTTATAAAAAGATTGTAGAAGCAATATTAGATGTAACAACTAGAAACTAGGTTTTATTGAAAGGGGGATTATTTCATGAAAGTAGTAGGTAAGCGCGTAAAGCGAGTGGACGGTGTTCGTAAAGCTACTGGAAGCGCTAAATATGTTGATGATATGAAATTTGCTGGTATGTTGTATGCTAAAATTGTGAGAAGCCCACATGCGCATGCAAGAATCTTAAGTATTGATACAAGTAAAGCTGAAGCTTTACCAGGAGTAAAAGCTGTTATTACTGGTAAAGAGTTTTCAAATACTACTGGTCTATATATGGCAGACCGTAAAGTTTTTTCTGTTAATAAAGTACGTTATATCGGTGATGCAGTTGCAGCAGTAGCTGCTGAAACTGCAGAAATCGCTGCAAAAGCAGTGAAATTGGTAGAAGTTGAATACGAGGTTTTACCTGGGTTATTTGATCCTATTGAAGGAATGAAAGAGGATGCTCCTCTGATTCATGAAAATATGCATGAATATGAGCATGCAGTATTCATCCACCCAATTCCTCATACTAATGTTAGTGAACATTTCAAATTACGTAAAGGAAATGTAGAGGAAGGTTTCAAACAAGCAGATTTCATTTATGAAAATGAGTTTGAAGTACCAATGGTCCACCATGTTCCATTAGAAACTCATACTACTGTTGCAAGAATGAGTCTTGAGGGTCAATTAGATGTTATTTCTAGTGCTCAATCTCCATTTGCTGTTCGTCAGTTATTGGGTAAAGTTTTTGATATTCCATTGAATAGAATCACTGTTCAAGCAGAGAATATCGGTGGTGGCTTCGGTGGAAAAGCTGGTCTTCAGATTGAACCACTGGTTGTTGCATTGGCATTAACTTTACCTGGTTATTATGTTCGTCTAACTTATACTCGTGAAGAGGAATTTTGTTCTGCTGTAAACCGTCAGGGTTTACGTGCAAAATATAAAACTGGAGTTATGAAAGATGGAAATATCGTAGCTCAAGAGATTGAATATATCTGGGATGCTGGTGCTTACAATGACTATGGTGTAAACATTGTTAAAACAGCTGGTTATTCTTGTGCAGGTCCTTACGAAATTGATAATGTAAAAGCTGATTCTTACTGTGTATATACTAATCATCCAGTAGGTTGTGCATATCGTGGTTTTGGTATGTGTGAGATCCATTGGGGAATCGAACAGAATTTAGATATAATAGCAGAAAACTTAGGAATTACTCCTGTAGAAATTCGATTAAAAAATGGTTTGAAAGAGGGAGCTTTAACTGTTACTAGTGAAGTAATGGCGCCTGTTGGTTTTTACGAATGTATTGAGCGGGCCGCTGAATTAATTGACCTTGATAAGAAGGATGCTCCATCTAAGCCATATAAGCGTAGAGGTAAAGGTATTGCAGGTGGTTATAAAGGCCCATCTACTCCACCAGCTGCTGCATCAACTGCTATAATCTATCTCTTAGAAGATGGAACAATTAACTTATTGATTAGTGCAACTGAAATGGGTCAAGGTGCATTCACTGCTTTAGCGCAGATTGCTGCTGAAGAGTTAGGTGTAGATGTAGATAAAGTTCATATCTCAACTCCTCATACTGATTATACACCTTATGAATGGCAAACTGTAGGTAGTAGAACAACTTATTCTGCAGGAAATGCTGTGATTAATGCAGCACAGGATGTCAAACGACAATTAAAAGATTTTGCTGCTGAAGATTTTGATGTAGATATGAATGATTTATATATTGAAGATAGTTTTATTTATTCAAAAAATGATTCTGATATGAAGAAAGCTATTCAAGACTACGCATTAGGTTTGGTTTATTCTAATGGTAGTGGAAAAGGTGGCCCTGTTATCGGACGAGGTGTCTTCATTCCAGAAGGAGTAACTAATATAGATTTAGAAACTGGTCAAGGCCGTCCTGTTAATCACTGGACTGTAGGTGTTCATGGTGCAGAGGTTGAAGTGGATATTGAAACTGGTGAAATCGATGTTATTAAAATGGCTGCAGTCTTTGATATCGGTAAAGTAATTAACCCTGCTACAGCAGAAGGTCAGGTAGAAGGTGCAATTATTCAAGGCTTAGGTACTGTATTGATGGAAGAGATGATCTTAAAAGATGGTAAATTAATGAATCCATCCTTTGTAGATTACAATATTCCAACTACTGTAGATTGTCCTGAGCTAGTTATCGAGTTTGTTGAAACTCCACTAAAGGATGGTCCTTATGGAGCAAGAGGTATTGGAGAACCTGCTATGGTTCCTACAGCACCTGCAATTGCTAACGCTATTTATGATGCAATTGGTGTTAGAATTACAAGTATGCCAATTACTTCAGAAAAAATATTAAAAGCTTTAAAAGAGAAAGAAGCTAAAAGTCAGTAATTTACCTAAACGCGAAATAAAGGTTCCTCTGTTAAAAAAAAGGTAACCTTGATAAAGGAATACCTTTCAAATTGGGTGTACTAATTTTGACATAGGGATTCCGTGATTTGAGAAATCAGAAAATTGTAAATTATTGAAAAGGGGTGGTTAGAGAAGTAGAAGAGGGGAGTTCTAAGTAGAGCCGTAAAAAAGACCTAATAAAAACAGATAATTTGAGGAGGACAATTGATGGAAAATCAAAAAGCAATTCACGATGTAAAAAAACTGCCCTTTGGACAGATGATGTTATTGGGTATGCAGCATGCTTTAGCAATGTTTGGTGCTACGGTGTTGGTACCAATTTTAACTGGGTTAAGTGTATCTGTAACTTTATTTAGTGCAGGTATCGGCACATTATTATTTCACATGATTACTAAAAATAAAATTCCTGCTTATTTGGGTTCTTCATTTGCATTCATTGCACCAATCGCAATCGTTGTTGAAAAAATGGGTGTTGGTTCTGCACAGGGTGGTATTATCGCTGCAGGTTTGATTTATGCCATCATGTCATTCATAATTTATTTAGTTGGTCCTAAATTAATTAACTCTTTGTTCCCACCGATAGTGACTGGCCCAGTAATTATGGTTATTGGTCTAACTTTAGCTCCAGTTGCTATTAGTATGGCTTCTGATAAATTGATTGTAGCAATTGTAGCTTTGTTGGCCGCTACTATCGCTAGTGTTTTTGGCCGTGGTTTATTTAAACTGATTCCAGTTATGATTGGTTTGGTTGCTGGTTATATTACAGCATTATTTTTCGGTATGATTGATTTTTCTGCTGTTCAACAAGCTGCATGGATTGGCTTGCCTGAGTTTACGGCACCAGTTATCAATTGGAATGCAATTTTAATGATTGCTCCAGTAGCTATTGTTTCTATGGTTGAACATGTTGGAGATATCTTAGCTATTAGTGCTACTGTTGGTAAAGGCCAAGAGTTTGTTAACGATCCAGGTATTCATCGGACTATGTTAGGTGACGGTATTGCTACCTCCCTTGCTGGTCTTTTTGGTGGACCACCAAACACCACATATTCTGAAAATACTGGTGTTCTTGCATTGACTAAAATATTTGATCCTATTGTAATGCGTATTGCTGCATGTTTTGCTTTGTTTCTTTCTTTAGTACCAAAATTAGGTGCTCTGATTTCTACAATTCCTACTCCAGTTATCGGTGGTATCTCTATTCTTCTCTTCGGTATGATAGCTAGTGTAGGTGTTAGAACTATGGTAGAAAACGATGTTGATCTTACTAAATCCAGAAATTTGATTATTGCAAGTGTTATCTTAGTTATCGGTATTGGTGGAGCTACTATTCATATTGGTAATGTAGAGTTTGCTGGTATGGGTCTTTCTGGTCTGGCTGGATTGGTATTAAACAAAGTTTTACCTGAAAAGTTTGGTGAATAGTGAACTCGTCCAGCTAAAGCTGAACATCGGGGCTTCAGTAGGGGATTCTACCCCCACTGAAGATTAAAAACAATTCCCACCAC
>JAGMES010000130.1 GCA_023128035.1 Halanaerobiales bacterium
ATCTAATTCTGAAATGTTTTCTCTTTTAGAATGTATTGCATCAAGTTCTGATTGTATTTTATCTATCTCACTTAATTCCTGTTGTATAATCTGGGTTTCAATTTTCCCTACAATAGCTGGATATTTCTTTCGTTGACTTTTATATCTTAAAGCAATGGCTATTTGATTTAAACAATAAATATGTCCTTTGATATATCTATCAACTCTTTTTTCTTTCGTTTTTTTAACCTCTTGCTTACATAAATCTATTACCTCATTAAAAATTCGTATTGCTTTATCATAATCCCCTAAATAAAGTTGTGCTATTCCGAGAGAAGTTTTTAACTTTATTATCAAATCAATATTTCCTTTAAACTCGTACAAGTGTCCATAATATAGATTATTTAGAATAGTACTTCCTGATCTTTTATCCGTTCCTAATTGAGCTAATCCCCTATGCATTTCACTTTCAATCACAAAAGTTTGATCATTTAAATATTTCTCTGCTATCAACTTAGCTTGTACTGCATAATCATATGCACCAACATAATCATGATTAACATTTATCTCCTCCTTACATTTTTCTATAAGAAGAGAATAATCTTTTTTCATGGCTTCCTTACCCTTACATCCTAAACTCATTTTTATAATTTCCTCCTTTTCTTTGAAACTAATGAAACTTTTTATTGTGGTAAAAATATTTTTAAATATACAAATCACCCCTTACATTATACAGTACCGAATTTTCTGATATTTTTTTTAATTTTTTTGTATTAATATTTTTTCTTATCTTATTGTCTTTTCTAACCAATGATATTTTATATATTATTAGCTAAAAAATTTATCTTATTCTTTTTGTTGATTATTAAGCAATTTTGTGTTATAATTTTCGTGTATCTAATAATAAATAATAGGAGGTTTTATAATGAATGACGACATACAATTAGATACAGATAAATTATGACAACTTATGGAGTCCAGAGGATGGAATTTACCTTTACTTGCACGAAAATTAAATATTCATTACAGTCATGTGTACAGGGTACTACATGAAGAACACAAGCAAAAGAGTGACCTCTTATCCTAATGAGAAAGGTGGGGATAAGATTAGAGCTGCCACTCTTTACGGGGATACTATCATTATATATTATTGTTCCGTGGCAGTCAACTATTTTGTTGCGTATTTTTTAACAAAGTAGTATAATAAGGTTAGATAACTTTTAAGGAGGTTTACGTATGCCTAAAAACCGTTTTGAATTCAAAGTTTTGGCTCACAAAATTGCAGAATTTAAAAAGAAGAATAAACTTACATTTGAGGATATTGGCAAAGCTACTGATGTAAACAGAAGTCATATTCATAGAATTATTAATAGAGAGCATTTTCCTTCACTCAAATTTCTGTTTCGTCTTGCAACTTTCATGAACGTGCCTCTATATTCCTTATTTATTCCGACCAAAGAAATGATTCATCAGGACTTCATTGAAAAAATAAACACCAGACTCAATGAGTTAAGTTGGGATTATGAAGAACTATCAGAAAGGGCTGAAATTTCTCTTTCACAAATAATGGACATTGTAGAAGGTAACACCTCAATTTCAAAGGAAGATCAGGATAAGATCACCAACATTTTAAAATTAGAAAATATAACCGACCATCAAAATAGTAAAATAAATCTAATGAAATACATAATTAATGCAGATTTAACAGATGACCAGATTGCAAACATCATTAAAAATTTAAATGAAAACATAAACTCTTAAGCTAACAAAAAAACTCCAAGGGGATTACCCTAGGAGTTTTAAGTATTTTTATTATGCAAAAAAAAAAGGAGCGCGTTAACTCACTCCAGATATGACTATTCGCCATATTAAATATGTATTTGTTGTCTTCTCTTAAATCGCGTCTCCTCTAATCAGCGAGTATTACAAAAAAATAGAATAATTCTCACCTGGAACAGCATAAGGATCAGCAAAAACAGAACACTTCATTTCAATTTAGGACATCAATTCATATAATTAATTTTATTCAATATTTGGCTCTGGTGTACAATAAACAATCATACCCGAAGAATCGTTAGTATAATAATCGTTAGAACCATTAGCGTTAGAACTATTCACATTAGAATCATTAGCGTAAATTCCCAAACTTCCTACACAAAGTACCAAAAATAATAATAAAATAATAAAAATCTTTTTCATTTCCACATCCTCCTATTAAAAGTTTTGGTGAAATGGTGTATCCTCAAAATAAACCTTTACACTTTTTTCTAAAAGTTTAATACTCTCAATATTGAACACTTGAGATATTTCCAACATTTTTTTAAAACAATTAAACGCATAAGTATATGCTTGAGCTTTACAAAAATATGCCAATGCTACATATAGACAATCTTTAGCGTTTAAAAATTGTTTATCCTTTTGATATGCCATTCCCAGAATATATTGAGACTGAGCAAATTCAAAAGAATTGTCATACTCATATGCTAATACTTCTGCATCATGAACATATTTCTCTACTATGTCAAACTCATCATATTTTAAATGTAATTCAGCTAAATTGTTATATACTTTTGGTAAATTTTCTTCCTCACAAAAATCAATTGCTTTTTGTTGCAGTTCGATAGCTTTATTATAATCCCCAACGAAATAGTAGTAATCACTATAATTTGTATATAATTGTCTTAGTTTTTGACTATTTAAGCAATCAACATGTTTATTGATTAAATCCAAATAGAGTTTAGCTTCTTTCAAATTTTCCTCTTTACTTTCGATTCTATTTAAAGATAAATAAGCCCAAACAATATTAATATATGTCTCAACTAAAAGATTAATATCATCAGTTTTAGTTAAAAGCTCTTTAAATATATTGATGGCTTGCTTTAGTTCTCCTAAATAACCTAAAGCAACTCCTCTGTATTTCGTCAACTTAAATTCTTCTATTCCTTCGTTGTGCTTTAAGGCTTCTGAGATATTTTTTAAAGCTTTTCGATATTGATTAAAGACAATTAATCCTTTCACCTTTAAAAAAGAAGTTTTAGCAAGCATATCTTTGTCATTGTGTGAAGATTCTACTGCAACGCTAATCTTCGACACAAATTCTACAAAATCCTTCTTTTTCAACATATTTTTAGCTTCTTCGTAATATTTTTCTGGTGATAATACAAAATCCCCATTCATCGCTCTATTCCCTCCCTATATTTTTTTATGAACAAATTATATCTTTTTTCAATATTATTATATCACCCACAGAAAGTTAAATCAATAGTTTACTTATAAAATTTACAATTTAATTATTTTTTTCTGTGAAATTAGATTTTTTATTAAGGAAGAAACGAAGTTATTTATCAGTAATATTTTCCAATTTTACCCTCTTTCTATAGTTAATTATGTGTGAGCATAACAACTTAAATGACAAATAATTTTCGATCTAAAACCCTTTCTTGGCTCGTGTTCAGCTACACAAATACCCAAAATCAAACCCATCAAAGAAATCGTCATGCTCAACATCAGCGAAAAATAATAAACACTCTTCTAGATCATGCGTATTCTCTCTAAGGAATACGCATGATTTAGAAGAGTGCTAACTTATATGCCCACGATTAATTTTATTTTTCTACCCTCCAATCTAACTTCACCCCGACCAAATACACTGAAACTATAGAGATTAAAGCTATAATCAATATATCAAAATACGCAACAATGAATAACCACCTAAAATTATAATTAGTACAATTATCGGATGTATATGTATCGGAATTTGAAAAAACAAAGAACCTACAAGAAATATTATTACCATTGATGGAATTGACAATAAAGTTGAGCGGGTCACAAATGCAACAATTAATGACATTTTAGATACAGGAAGAGTTGCATAGTAATCAAAAGCTTTATAATGTTTTAGATTTCTAAGTACAAAACCAGAGCTACTTAGATTATTCTGAATAGAATAGGTATCAAAAATCTTATCGAATTCCATCTTTATTCCCCCCCAATGCTAAATAGACATCCTCTAAAGTAGATGTAATTACTCTAAAATCATCAAGTTTTTCGAAACCTACTTCTTCAACAATTTTTGAAAAGACTTTACTTGCAAGCTGCTTTTTAGTTAAAAACCGCCAAACACCTTCTTTAACTTTTGTATAGCTAGAAATAAAATCTGAGTCTCCAAATTCAAAAGAAAAATCTTCGGTTTTATATCCCTCTTTTAAAAATAATTCCAACAATTTTCTTTTGACCACCACTTAATTTAGACATTAACTTATTCCTCTGCTTATCTAATTTGAAAAGTCCAAGCAAAAGATTAGTTTGTTTCATAGCTTCAAATTTTGACAACCCCCTAAAAATTCCTGTATAATAAACAGATTCCCATGCCCGATGGCTATCAAGAATCATTATTTGCTGACCAAAATAAGAAATATAGTTGGGTATTATATTGGGGTTATCAACTACATTTATCTCTTCAAAATATATCTCTCCTGAAGTAGGAGAAATTAAACCAGCAATTTGCCTGATAAAAGTCGTCTTCCCTGCACCATTTGGACCAAGCAATCCGAAGATTTCCCCTTTTTTTATATTAATACTTAAATTATTATTCGCAATAACATTACCAGTATAAACCTTTCGTAAATTTTCGGTTCTTAATATTACATCTTCCATAATGTACTATCCCCCTTACTTTTGAGCTATTATTGTAAAAAAAGAATCTTCCAGCTTAGCTACTTCAATTGTCATAGATTTTTCTATGTACTCCTTTATCTCATCGAAATCTTGTTTTAAATTTACCCCACCTATACCATAACCTACAGATTTAGACTTCCTCTTGCCTGGTAATATAACTTCCAAATTACCATTAAACATCTCTGAGTCTATAGCAATATCAAAATCCCATACATATAACTTACCTTCACTTTTCAAAACTCTAATACACTCACTTAACACCTGTAACTTTTCTTTAATTCCTCTTATATACATTAATGTGCAAAACATCGTCACTGTACTAAAAGTTTCATCAGGAAATTTTAATTTACAAGCATCACCATACACCCACTTGACATTAGGACTATTGTTAAATTTTGAATGACTAATTTCACTTTTTTTCTTAACTAATGCTGTTACAGATTTACCTGTTGTCGCATTAAGTATTATTTCCTCCCCGCCAGCACCTACATCAAGAATTTTTTCAGTAAACAAATATCCTCTGAAATCTACAATATTACACATTTTATCCTCCCACTAACTTTATATTTGAAGTTTATCAACAACAAAAGTCGGGCAACCAAACCCTTCACATATTGGATCAAAATAAAGATCATCACCTATAAGACTTATCTCTTGTAGTAAATTAATTAAATTTCCAGAAACGAAAATTTTTTTTGCCATTTCGGTTATTTCACCATTTTTCCTATCCACACCTGTATAAAGATTAGAGATATTAGTTATATATATTCCATCATGAATATTTTTTATTATTTCTAAAAATGGCAAGTTACCTTTCTCAATATATAAGTTTGATGGTCCTATCTTAGGTTCAGAACGAAAATTATCCCTTGAATCAAAATTTCTTTCTTTTCATCTAAACTCTTCTTTTTCCGTACTAGCTGGTAATTCACAATTATTTTGTTTTTGTTGATTTGAAATATTACTAACTGCAATTCTAATAGCCCTATCCATAGCATCTATATTTAAAGAGGTATAAACGAAACTCGTTTTAGAATTTTTAAATATTCTTATTCCAACCCCATTAGATCTTACCTTGTTATATGTAACTTTATTATTATGGTCAAAATATATCTCATTTTTATCCATAACTTGAATGTAAAGCTCTAAATCATCAAGTCCGTATTCTCCTAACCTATCTAAAAAAAGCGTATAATCCAAACAATATCACCTCAATAATTAAATGATAAATTATTCAGCAAAAATGTTGGTGAACCAGCAAAACAAGAAATTAATTGTCCACCTTTTAAACAATTTACTGATTTAAATTTCAAATCATCCCCTATTAGCTCTACTTTGGTTAAAATTTCACTCGCTTTTCCAACAAAGGACTTCGGGTTAACTGGTAAAGTAATTTTACCATTTTCTATTAAATATGCTTCTTTCACACTATAAGAAAAATCTCCAGTAATTGAGTTTACTTGGCCTCCACCCAACTTTTTAATGTATAATCCCATTGGAATGGAACCGATGATGTCTTTTGGATCTTTATTTCCAGGTTTTAAGTAAAAATTTTACATCCTAGAGAGTGGTCTCTCTTCGTAGCTACTACGCCTACCATTGCCTGTAGCTAATTCTATATTATAATCTAAACAGTTTAGATTAGATAAATAACTCCTTAGTGTAAGAACACCAGAACTAACTAAAACCTTTTTTCTTCCCTGCTGTCCTTCATCATCCAACCTATATGTACCGCTCAAACCCGGTATTGTAGGATCATCAATTATCGTTATGTTAGCATTAATTTTACTTTTTTTCTTAAGTATAGTACTTACATAGGAACCCTTCTTAATATTATCCAGTTCAAAAGCATGACCACAGACTTCATGTAGAAGAATCCCTCCCTCACCACTATGAAAGGCAATTGCTAGTTTATTTAAATCTAAGTTATTTGCTTTGGGTTTAGTTTTATAAAGTGCTGTTATATAGGCAGATTTTATCATTTTTTCTATTATATTTTTTTGATATAACTATTTCCAGTTAAACTAATATATTCATTACTATAACTTAAATATCCATTAACGTTTATAGATAAATTTAGATCCAAACTCCTCTCTGTTTGAGTATCTTCTAAAAACAGATTATCTGAATTAATTATTAGTATTTTACGATTTATTAAATTGTATTTTTTTGTTATTGTAGAAATATTATTTTTTCTTATATTATAACTTGCTTTTTGAATATTTTTTAGTTCTTCTAACCATTTGGTTTTTTTCTGAGAATAATTTTATATTTTCTTCTGTGACGTTTGTAGCTTTAAAATCAGCATCTATATGATTAGGTAACTTTAATAACTCTAATCCAATTCTTCTTAAGTTCAATTTTGTAAGGTCACTTGTAGTTATATTAATGTTTCTGCCATTAGCAAAAATAACCCTAACGCTAATACCTATTTCAACTCCATAAAAAGTATCCTCAATTTGGTCATTGACTATGAATCCAGAATAGTTATGCTTTTCTTCAATAAAAATATCGCTATATATTCCTCCAATTTTTTTTGCACTATGCAGTATATCCTGCAATAACTTTACTTGCATAATAAATTAACTCCTTTTTACTTTTCAGTACATAAATAATAGGATGATAATTATATCACCCTACTATTTACGCTATTTTAAGTGAGATGTTGATGACCATTACTGCAAGAACCTTCAACTTCATATTTAAATATTTCTGGTTTGAATGTCATTTTAACTCACCTCCCATAAATATCTTAACATACCTAATCTAATTTTTCAAGCTTGTCTTTTTTTAAAAATTGTGTTAATATTACTATGAATATTTTTTATGCATTCCTAAAACTTTCAAAGAACAAAAAGGGGGATTTTAAATGGCTTTATATTATAGAAACAAGAATCTACGTTTTGTTATTAACAATGTTCTAGCTCGTAAACTTACTGAAAATTCAGAAGACTTTCAGTATATTATTTATCCAGGTGTTATTTTAAATAAGCAGCCGGTTATGTATGGCAAAATTTAGATAAAAACTTGGAAATAGAAGAATTAATAGATAAAATAAAGATAAATTTCAAAATAGAAGACACAGAAGAAATTCTAGAGACTTTGTTTCAACTTTTGAAAGATTTCGCTAAAGAAAATTACATATCTATTGAAACTAAAGTAGATACTACCTGGAAAAAGATTAATAATGATATTTTAGAAACTTTAATCAACACAGACCAAAGTTTTATTAAGATACGTGGCGAAATGGATTTTGAACCTATTACAGATGTTGATTTAGTCATCACCCAAAAATGCAATTTTAAATGTAAACACTGTTTTATGTCCTCTAGTCCAGAAACCGGCAATAAGGATAAATTAGATACAACCAAATGGAAAGAAATAATTGATTCTTTATGTAAGCTAGGTTTATCTGAAGCTAAAGTAACTGGTGGTGAACCTTTTGTTCATTCGGAAATATTTGAAATTCTAGAACATTTGGATTCCAAAAATGTGGGTATCCTAATACTTTCTAATGGATTTTTACTAAATCAAAAAATAGTAGAGAAACTTTCAAATCTAAAGAAAGTTTTTATACAAATTAGTATAGATGGGATTTCTGATAAAAGTTACGATGCGTTAAGAAATACAACACATGTCTTAGGTAAAATTAAGGAGAACATCATTTTATTAAGAAAACATAATATTCCAATTATTATTTCAACTACAGCAACTATTCATAATTATGAAGAAATATTAAGTGGGCAATTAATCGAACTAGCCAAAAAACTAGATATTAACATCCTCGGGGTCTCTCCACATTTTATACAAGTTGGGAGAGCGACTGAAAATATGGATAATCAATTAACTGACCACCAGATTTTGAAATTAATTGATTATCTAAATCAGGAAAAAGAAAAAAATTATCCATTCAAAATTCATATAGGTGCTCCCCCCGCTTTAACAGGAGAAACAACTTTAAAGCACCTTGATTTAGCTTTACCTAGATGTAGACGCGGAATTAATTCCTGTAGCATAACATCAGAAGGACTAGTAGCAGTTTGTACTGATTTTGTTCAAGTAAATTACGATAAGTATAAACTAGGGAATGTTTTGGAAAATAATCTAGAAACAATTTGGAAAAATGCAAAACAAATAAGAGAAGAAAGAATCAACAGTATTGGTACTTTGAAAGGTGTTTGCACAATATGTAAACATGTAATACATTGTGGGGGGGCTTGCCGCGCTGATGCCTATGCTTTCTATAAAGATATAAATGCGCCCTATCCTCTTTGCCAACGACTTTACGAAAATAATAAATTTCCAAAAGATTCTCTAAACAAAGATGCCAAATATATACCAATAAGGTGAACATTATGATGGAAAAATATATTTCTCAAGAAGCTGAAAGCTTTTTAAATTATAAGTTAAAACATGATTTATCTTTTCTTCCAGAAGAACTATTTAAAATAAGGTTTCCTCACGAAAAAATATTTTTTATTTCTAGAGCATATACAATTTGTAAATATAGTCTTGATAAAATTAATAGTAATATTGTTGAAGTTATGACTCATAAACCATAATATATCTAAAATTAAAAAGTTGTTGATACCCATTTATTGTGATATAATTAATTAAATTTATCAACTAAAATATAAAATAAGGAGGGGAGAGAATGCAAATATCCCTTAAGAGTGAATATGCAATTCATTCTTTGATGATTTTAGCTCTATATCAAGGAGAAGAAATCAGTGTTGATGAACTTGCTATGATGCAGCAAATCTCCCAAACTTATTTAGCAAAAGTTATGCAAAAATTAGCTAATACTAATTTAGTACAATCCAGCAAAGGATTTAAAGGTGGTTATACTTTAAACCTATCACCTCATGAGATCACACTCGCAAAAGTAGTCACCCTTTTTGAAAAAGAAGAACAATTTTATGATTGTAAGGATCAAGAACGAAGCTGTCTACAACAAAAAAACTGTACTCTTCATAAAACTTTTCAACAAGCTTATAAAGCTATGATTAGAGAGTTAGAAAAAGTATGTATTAATGATCTGTTGTCTGGTTTTCTGTGTCCAACTAAAGAAACCAAAACATCTTAACGGTTTTACTTTAAATTAAAAAAGAGAGGTTAATACCTCTCTTTTTTATATAATCCTATTAATCCAGCGTTCCTGCAGCTAATTTTTCATCTTTTTCCTCCAAAATCGTCTCCATAATCATTGCTTTAAACCCTTTGATCATCGTATCTAATGACATACTAGGCTGATTGGGCTTTTTCACTACCTGTTCTGGTAGAAACGGTATATGAATAAAGCCCCCCCTTTTATTTGTATCGCGCAATAAATGTAAAATTCCGTACATAAGATGATTACATACATAAGTTCCTGCACTATTTGATACCATAGTCGGAACTCCTGCTTCTAGAGCCGCTTTCATCATTCTTTTGATGGGTATGGTACTAAAATACGCTTCTGAACCATCCATTTCAATAGATCTATCAACTGGTTGCTTGCCATCATTATCTGCAATAATTGCATCATCAATATTTATAGCCACCCGTTCAATCGACAATGCTGTCCTTCCACCTGCCTGTCCAATCCCAATCACCACATCTGGATTAACTTCAGTAATCGCTTCTTTAAGCTTCTCTACCGAGTCACCAAATACTACAGGTAATTGAACTAGATGGACTTCTAATCCATCCCAACTTTCATCTTTCAAACGATGAATCAACTCCAAAGATGGGTTGATCGTCTCTCCTCCAAATGGTTCAAATCCTGATAAGAGTACTTTTTTCAACTCTGCCACCTCCATGATAGTTTACGCTATAAGATTGAATTATTACTTTAATCCTTTCTCTATTTCAGCTCTTACCATAGCATCTTTCTCTATTTTCAAAGCTTCCTCAAGTAATGTTCTTACTTCTCACCTCGAATTCGACCTAAACCCCAAGCTGCTATTCCCCTAATAACTGGCCGTTGATCGTTAAGAGCTTCTTTTAGAATGGGAATTGCATTAGAATCGCAAGTATTACCCAAATTAATCAGAGCATTACGTTGCAATATACGTTTTCCCCGCCAGGCCATTGATGTATTACCAACTAGTTTTTTATAATCAGCATTTGAAAGGTTCAAAATTTGCTGAATATCAGGCTTTTTACCCAACTTATGAGTTTTGAAGAGTCCCTTACCTGATCGCGCCTGCTGATTGTAAGGACAAACATCCTGACAAGTATCACACCCCCAGAGTCGATTAGCTAGTTGTTTTCTAACTGCCTCTTTCAAAAAACCTTTTTCCTGTGTATAGTGTGATAAGCAATCCTTAGTCTGGATCTCTCCTGGAGCTTTGATCGCCTGCTGTGGACAAGCCTTGATGCAAAGTGCACATTCTCCACAGCCATTTTTCATAGGTTGGTCAGCCTTCAAAGGAATATTAATCAGAATTTCTCCTAAAGCCAGAAATGATCCATACTCTGGATGAATTAATGCAGAATTTTTACCAATAAAACCTAACCCAGCTCGATATGCAACTGCACGATCAATAAGCGGGCCAGTATCAACATAAATCTCTGCCTTCACCTCTGGATAAGACTTACGAATAAATGAAACCAATTCTTCCATTTTCTCAGCTAAAAGTTTATGATAATCCTGATATTGGGCAAATCGGGCCAATTTTCCCTGAAAAGAAGATCTTTCCCTATCTTCTAACTCTTCCTTTTCCGAAGTCAAGTAAGAAATACCAATAGCAATCAACGACTCCGCATCTTCCATCAAAATTTTAGGATTGCAACGTTTATGCAAATCCTGCTCTGACCAGGGTGATAGATAATTTTTCTCTTTCATTTTTTGCAAACGTTCATAGTCATCTGGAAATGAGTTTGCAGTTGTGAATCCGATAAGGTCAATACCTATCTTATGTGCATAATCTTTTAGTTGTTTTTCAAAAGTCATCTTATTACATCCTTTATCTTTTGAGTTAAGACCCCACTTCTATAAGTGGTGGGAAT
>JAGMES010000131.1 GCA_023128035.1 Halanaerobiales bacterium
AACTTTCCCTCCTACGTGATATCTTCTTAAAGGTAATCTTATTTGTTCCCGAACTATCTATCTGCTTACTCGTCTCGAAAATCGTAGGACTCCGGAAAATTTGATCCAAAGATAACTCTATATTAAACTCTTTCGATATAATTGAGGCAATGCTCAGGGCAATAATCGAATCTCCGCCTAAGTCATAAAAATTATCGTAAATACTGATCTCTTCCATTCCCAAAATTTCTGCCCAGATTGCAGCAACCTTTCTCTCAGTTGCACTTAAACCTGAACCTTCTTCTTTAATCACTAAATTTGTTACCTTTTTAAGCCCACTATTTCTATCATTTATAAGTGATAAAATATTTTTGACAAGATCGTCATTATCAGAGTTAATCATAACTTTATTTCTAGATGGCTTAACCCAACATTTTTTACGGTCAAATTGAGTCTTAACTATATTTTCGTTAACCTTAGAATCTTCACTTAAAGTCTCTCCGAAAACCTCTTCTAAAACCAGATGAACATTAGTTCCACTCAAACCAAAAGAGCTAACACCAGCGCGGCGTGGTTCTTTCTCTACCAGCCACGGTCTTAATTCATCATTAACATAGACTGAGGAGTTTAGAAAATCAATCTCTTTATTGGGTTTCTTAAAATGCAGACTAGCTGGTATCTCCCGATTTTTTAAGGCAAGAATAACTTTGATTAAACCAACAATTCCAGCTGCATTATCCAGATGACCTACATTGCTCTTCGCTGAACCTACAGCACAAAAATGTTTCTTTTTCGTGTGTTTGGCAAAAGAATTTTGTAAGGCATAGATCTCAAGTGGATCACCAAGTTTTGTACCCGTCCCATGAGCTTCAATATATGAAATAGTTTCTGGATTGATCCCTGCTCTTTTCCATGCCTTTTGAATAACTGCTTCTTGAGCTTCTACATTAGGTGCTGAAATTCCAATAGATTTTCCATCATGATTAGTAGCACTTCCTTTTATTACAGCATAAATTCTATCACCATCTTCTATTGCTTTTTTTAAAGGTTTTAATAGTACCGCCCCTACTCCTTCACCAAATCCTGTTCCTGTTGTATTATCATCAAAAGTTCTAGCTCGTCCATCTTTAGATTCAATACCAATCCCCGGGCCAGCCTCTCCCCCAAACTCCCCCGCATCTTTCGGCTCAACAGGTATGAGCCAAAGCTTGACACCTCCAGCTATTGCCATCTCACAGTCACCATTTTTGATACTTTCCGCTGCAAGGTGAACAGCCAATAAACTTGATGAGCAAGCTGTATCAACCAGCATACTTGGCCCTCTCAAATCCAACAAATAAGATATGCGTCCTGTGATAACAGAATTAATATTCCCAAGAGTCGCCATCGAAAGCGACTCCGGAGCATATTTGTGAATTAACTTTTTATAACTATCGCCAAAATCATGACTATATCCCACGAAAACACCAGTATTTGTACCAGCCAATTTAGACGGAGCATAGCCTGCATCTTCAATTGTCCGCCAAGCAGTTTCCAGAAACAAACGTTGATTAGGGTCCATAAGAGATGCTTCTTTTGGGGAAATTTTAAAGAAAGCGTAATCAAATTTATCAATCTCTTCTAAGTATCCACCTTCTCTAATAATCACATCATCTAGAGTTAACCCTGAAAATTTTAGGTATTCATCTACATTCTCTTTGCGACTCTTTGGCAGTTTACGAATACAATCTTTACCTTCTCTTAAAACTTGCCAGAACTGATCTTTATCCTGGGCTTCAGCAAATTTGCAAGCTAGTCCAATAATCGCAATATCCTCAACTTTTGATTCTTTAGGTTTTTCTACAGTATGCAATTCTTTCAACATTGTCATTGCTTCTAAATTTGATAACTTATTTTCAGCAAGTTGTGAATAGATATATTTCTTAATAGATTTAGTGATGTAATCACCCTAAGAGGTGCTTCATCAATTGATCTGCTTCTTCCATTGTAATCTCACCTTTTTTAAACCTTTCCAAAATAGCATCTATGCTATCTTCAACACTCATTTCTTTTATCTCAGCACCAAACTGATTCTCATAATAATCCATAAACATTTCGATAGTATGATATTTAAACATATCCATCAGTTTAATCTCATGATCTAGGACTTTATTTATCTTTTCGTTTACTTTGATAATAGATAATGAATTACCACCTAAAGCAAAGAAACTATCTTTTATGCCAACTCGATCAATCTGTAAAGCTTTCTGCCAAATTTCAACTATCTTTGTTTCAATTTCATTGCGTGGAGCAACATATTGAGTCCCTGTTTCCATTAGCCCCATAGGTTTAGGTAACGCTTTCTTATTTATCTTTCCGTTTGAATCCAATGGAAGTTGATCTAATTTTGTAAAATATGTTGGAATCATATATTCAGGGAGACTCTCTAAAAGATGTTCACGAAGTTTAGCAATCGGTAAGTCGTCATCTGCTTCGTAATAAGCTGTTAGATACTTACTTTCAACTTTCTTTAGTAAAATATCTTTATTAATGCCGATTCTCTTTAAGAAATTATTATATCCTTTAGGAGTTACATTACATTGCAAATCTTCCTGCATATTTTCCAAACTAAGATGACCTAATCGTTTTTCCCAACTGGTTGCTGCACCATAGTAATGATACTTCACTTCCTGCAAATGAGCGTAGTCACCAATCTGCTTTAGCGGACAATTAGTCGAATAGATAGCATAATCTTTACGTGACTTCCAGTATGAATCTTTATCATTGAGATATGAGATCATATCTTCGTTTGAAATATCACAATAACGATAGAAATCAATAGTTTTAATAAAATCATAGACAGTTCCATCACTGACATCATCAATTCCAATATACTCAAAAGTTTTTTCTTCTAATCCTGGTAGCCTCTTTTGAATATTAAAAAGTTCTCGTTCAATCTCAAAAGGTTCAGAAATCCCTTGTTTATAGAATTTCAAGAGTTTATTTTCAATAATCTGACCTCTAGACAATGTCGCCCCGATCACAACCTTAATATTATTTTTATAAGCATATTCTGCAGCTATTGAAGATGATGTAAAGAAACATCCTTTACATACCGTATGAGCAGTCTCTAAACTTTCTCGCAAAATTTTATCTGTATTTTCATGAGTTAATACTACATTATCTACTCCTAACTTCTGAGTTATTTCTTTAATATTTATTAGATCTGATTTAGTAAGATAACCATTATCATAAGTTAGAGCTAATACTTTAACTCCCATCTGAACTAAAGTATATAAAGCATACGCCGAACCCTGTCCCCCACTGTAGAGTACGAGGCAGTCATATTTTCCATCCATAGACTTATTCTCTTTGATCAATCTCTCTAAATCATCTAACCTTCTGAAATATTTATCCGCCATCTCCTTATAGTTACTTAAGTTATCACAGTTATTACAGATTCCATCCTCATTTATAGTGATATCTGGATATATTGAAGTGATACCACATTGTTGGCAAGTCTGGATTTCATCTTGATCATCGTGCTGATCCCTAACAATAACCGTACAATTTATGATAGATTTATGCTTTAAAAGAGCAGTTTCAATCTCTCCAAGCTCCATCCGATATCCTCTGATTTTGACCTGATTATCAATCCGACCCATAATTTCAATGGTTCCATCCTCTAACCAACGACCCACATCACCTGTTTTATATAATTTTCCTTCTCCACATGGATTATCTATAAAAAACTCACTCGTCTTTTCAGCATTATTTATATAACCTCTGGCAACACTGTCACCTGCAATACAAATTTCTCCTGAAATCTTAATAGGTAATAGTTGCTCATCTCTCGAAAGAATATATATCTGATTATTAGCAACAGGTCTACCTATCGGAACTACAACACGTGGATCATCTTGTTCAAGATAATAATACGTATTATTAATTGTACATTCAGTAGGACCATAAGTGTTGACTATTTTACCATCAAAATAAGTGTAGAAGTTTTTGACAACATCCATATTGATCGGCTCTGCACCAATCAATAACCACGGCAATCTTAACTTACCATCGAAAGATTTACTATTTAAAAGATAAGTCATCCCTGTAAGCAAAGATGCTGGAGTATACATCATTGCTAATTTTTCCTCACTAGAGATTAATTGAATAAGATACTCTGCATCTTTGCTCTGTTCATTGGTAATCAGTTTGACCATACCCCCAAGTTGAAGTGGCCAAAAAATTTCCCAAACTGATGGGTCAAAAGTTAGGTTTGTCCTTTGTAAAATTCGATCATCTTGAGTTAGTCTAAACTCATCTTGCATCCAATTGATACAATTATTAACCTGACTGTGTTCTACCATAACCCCTTTCGGTTTCCCTATTGAACCAGAGGTGTACATAACATATGCAAGACTATCACCAGTAGTAATAGAATCAAGATTCCTGGTATCTTCTCTCATAATAGAATCAGCTAGGCGATCAAGGAAGATAATTTTTCGAGATTTATCCTCTACTTTTTCCCAATTTTCTACAAAGCCAATCCCTTTGATAGTCTGTAATACTTCTGTATCTGGAAGTTTAAAATCATTCTCTAGCATCTTCTCTAGTAATTCTTTAAAAGTATATTCACCTTCACCAAACATCACTAGATTCACATTCTTATCCTGCAAAATTGTATCATAATCACTAGAAGCATATGGGCCACCAGTAATAATCGGTGCTTCTACTCCCCATTGCCTTAAAAGAGCAACAGTCTCATGGAAAAATTCTTTAAAGATCGTCAAAGTACGAATACCAATCAAATCTGGTTTGAATTCTTCTACTAACGATTTTAACTCTTCATAGCTATCAAAATCATTTCCAGACTTATATATTCGACCATCTATCTGATTCCCAAACTCCTGATTGAGATATGTTAAGAGATATATCAATCCAATCGGTTGCTCTATCACTTTGTATAACATCGCACTAGAACTAAATAGTTGAGAAAGGTCTAAAAGAAGTAGCTTCTTAGCATTAGGATTTACATTTTTTCGCTCTTCTTTTTTGCATTCAAAAATCGACGGAACTGACTCTGTTTTATTTTCAATTTGCGGGATTTTAAAATCTTCAATTCCTGCAAAATTGAGCAGGTCAGAGATTGATTTGATATCTACAGGCAGATATGCATTATATTTTTGCAATAAAGCACTCTCATCTAAAATTTTCATCTCAACAGGTAATACATGCTTCAAACGTTCTTTGTCCAAAAAATACTCATTCAAAAAACTGGACTGATATTGACGAGTGAAACTTTTTGGAAATGGTAGTGTCTCTGGCAATTCATGAAAAGCTAAATTTCTTGATCTTAAAATATCCTCTTTTCGGACACCACTTGCCAATGCAAATTCTTCCATCTCTGTGTTAGGAAATATCTTTAAGATATGTATATATGGAAAATGAAGCCATTTAACATCTTTGATAAAATTAAGTGTCATCAATGCCTCTTCTTCTGTCTCGGTTGGAAATCCATGCATTGTTGCTAACTCTAATATAATCTCTGGATGTTTGCTAGCAATATAATCAATAACATCTTTAAATTTATCCAAATCAAGATTTTTCTTTAAAAGTTTTTGCAATCTCGGTGATGCAGTTTCTAATGAAAGATTGATGCCACGTGTCCCAGCCTCAACCATCAAATCTATGTAATCTGGTGTCAATATATCCCCTCTTAGGCCATTTGGAAAGAATATCTGGATATCTAGTCTGTTTTTAATAATCATTTTGAATAGTCTACCACTATTCTCTTTATCCAGGTTAAAACAATCATCAATCACAGCAAAATTTCTAACACCTTTTTTGTAATAATACTCTATCTCAGAATAAATATTTTCAGCAGTCCGATGTACATGGAACTTTGACCAGATTTTATGACAATATAGACAATGATAAGGACAACCTCTAGTAGTCTGCAATGAGATAGAATTATTAACACTAGCCATACCGATTTTATTCTTATACATGCTTAAATCAATCAAAGAACGATCTGGCATTGGAAGTTTATCAAATTCTTTAATATGTGCTCTGGGTTTTGTCACAACAATCTCCACTTGATTAGATTGATAGTTTTCTAAGGCAGTAAAAATAATCTCTTTACGACTTAATTCATCTGTTATTACAATTTTAGCATTCGAGTTTTCAAGCATATACAAGATTCTTTCTTCTGGATAGTCAGGATCTATTGGTAAATAAGCTCCACCAGCTTTTAAGATTGCCAATAGACTAATTACCATTTCTAAAGAACGTTCCAACATTATGCCAACTACAGTTTCAACAGTAACTCCACTCTTTCTTAAAATTCGTGCTAATTGGTTCGCTTTTTCATTTAACTCTTGATAGGTTAGCTTCTCTTCCTCAAACTCTACTGCAATCCTTTGAGGTGTTCTTTTAACCTGTTCTTCAATGAGTTGCTGAATGGTTTTATTACTTTCATAAGCTCTAGCGGTATTGTTAAAATCAAATAATAGCTGGTTTCTCTCTTCAATTGGCAAAATATCCAATTCAGATACTTTGCGCGTTGAATTTTCCGCAATCTCTGTTAAAACTCTTTGCAGGTGATTACTCATATGTTCAATAGTCTTTTTTTTGAAAACCTCTGCATTATAGATAAAATTAACCTCAATATCTTTTAAGAGTACAACTTCTACTGTTAAATCAAAGTTAGGCATTTCAAATGAATTATAGGAATTTACTTTTAGTAAATTTGCATCAGATTTAAGCTTTTCAAAGAAATCAAAATTCTCAATAACCACAATCGAATCAAATAAATTATCTTGTCCATTGAATTCACTATAAGATTTGATATCGACTAATGGGGTACACTCATAATTTTGTCTTTCAATCGCATCTTTGTTCACCGAAGATATATAATCGCAAATTCTATCTTGAGTTGAATTCTTGATGATCATTGGAACAGTGTTAATAAATAGCCCAACAATATTTTCAAGCCCTTCTATAGCCGCAGGTCTCCCGGATACAGTTGTTCCAAAGATAACCTGATCAGTATTATTATATTTCTGTAACAAAATTCCCCAGGCTGTATTGATAATCGAGCCAACTGTTACTTTTATCTTTTTTGCTAAATCTTCAAGTTTATTTGTTAAACCATCTGGCAAACGAAACAGTTGATTATCAACCCTTTTAATACTATTATGTGGATTCATATCAATTGGCAACAAAGTCTTATTTTGATAACCTTGTAAATATGTACGCCAATATTTTTCTTGCTGCTCTTTATCCTGATTATTTAGCCATTTTAGATATTCTTTAAACTTATTTTTACTTGGTTTCGTAAGAATTTTACCTAAACCAATACTATTATAAGTATTAAAAAATTCTTGCAGTAAAATTCCCATACTCCAACCATCGTACAATATATGATGATTGTTTAAGATCATCTCATAATTATCTTCAGCAAGCCGACATAGGGTAATTCTAAAGACTGGCCCTGTCTTTAGGTCAAACTTCTCTTTTCTTTCCTCAATACGTAGTTTTTCAATCTCTTGCTCTCTGTGAACTGGATCAATTGATGTAAAATCATACTCATTAATTTTTATCGGTTGCTCTTTTAAAACAATCTGAGCCGGTTTATTAATATTATCCCATCGGAAAACGGTTCGGAGCATTTCATTGTTTTCAATCACAAAATTCCATGCCTCTTTAAATGCTTGAATACTAATCTCTCCAGATATATTTAAGCTTAATTGAGAAAAATATTCTTCAGAATTTGGATTACTTAGATAATGAAATAATATCCCCTCTTGCATCACACTTAAACTTAAGATATCTTGGACATTCTGTTTATCTATTTTATTAACAGATTTCACCCACAATCACCTACTTATAGTTTGTTAAGCCCCTTATTTAGATAAGGGGCTTTTTTGCAACCTATCTTCAATCCCTATTCAATATTTCTTGTAGTTTTATAAAAAATTTCTCCTGATCATTGTACATTTCTTCTAAGTTGTTTATTATCTCATTTAAAAACTTATCAACATCACCTTCAGTTTTTGTTACATCTTCACATTGGTTAAAGAAGTTCTCACATTGTTTGATACTATTCTCTGAATCAACTGCAAAGTCATCATAAATAGAGTAATATTTATCAAAATCCATCAAAAAATCTCTAAAAAAGATATACTTATACTTCCAGCCATTAAAAATTGCGGCTAAGAAATCAAGTAATTCGTCATGCTTTTCTTTATGGTCTTTTATATTTATAATAACTCGCTTAATCTCTTCTATTGCTCCCAAACCAAATCTGACAAAATGTTTTTTCCCTTTTATTTCAGTTTCTTTACTCTTTGAAGCTAGGAATTCATCAATTATCTTTTGGAGAATTTCCTTTCCTAGTTCTTTTAAATTATATCTTTGTAGATTGTTGGTATTGCATTCAATAATCATATACGGCTGGCTAGCCTCATACATTGGATATCCTTTCATAAAATCCATAGCACGTATTCCCTTAAAAGCATTATGAAAATCATCTTTTGGAATTTCTCCAAAATAATTATACGTGCTATCATAAACCAGATAGCCATTTTCTCTGATATCAACCAAACTTAAAACATGTGGGGCTCCTATTATTTCAATAGTTTTTCTACTCTCTGTTCTACGAATCCATTCTTCTGGATCAGAATGATAATCTGGTGAATAGTTTAAGAAATATGTTGATCCAGCTACTAGAACCAATTCATTATTCTTTAACCGCTTATCAAAATACTCCAAAGCTTCTTCTAGAGAATTACAACACTTATTTTCTATAGAAATGTCCATTTTTTCTAGATACGTAGGAAAACCAATTAATTGAGCTAATGGAACCTCAAATGGCCATAGTTTATCCTCGGAATATTCACAAGTTATTACAGTCCCACCTTCTACAGCAAGCATATAGCCTTTTTCCATCTCATAATTATGTTCATACTTTAATTTTTCCAGAATAATCCCCATCAAACAGGAAAAATAATACTGATACTCCGCTGTTACAGTGAAGTTTTTATTATAATTTTCTTTCTTACTGATTGTTAATTCTTCTACTTCATCAGATTTTGTCTGTTTCAAAATTACTTCATTACATATTTTTGTAATTGTCTCATAGGTTAATATATCTCTTACTGAAATATTAAGTTTTTCTTGATTAGTTTTTGTTACTATCTTTATAGCCTTTAATGAATGCCCACCCAATTCAAAGAATTTATCATTGACTCCTACCTTTTCAACACCTAATACTTCAGACCATACTGCCGCTAATTTTTTTTCGATTTCTGTTTCAGGAGCTACATATTTAGTAATTAAATTAATCTCACCATCTGGCTTCGGTAAAGCTTTTCTGTCAACTTTACCATTTGACGTAATTGGTACTTTTTCTATCTGTATGAAGAAGGAAGGAATCATATAGTTAGGCAACTTTTTAGCTAAATATTCTCTTATCTCTGAGATTACTAATTTAGATTCTTCTGTACATACCAAATACGCCACTAAATATGTATTTCCATCTTGTTCAATATAATCCACCACTAATGCTTGATTAACAGAATCATATTTTAATAGCTGACTCTCAATCTCACCAAACTCAATCCTATAACCTCTAATTTTTACCTGATGATCAATTCTACCCAAAAATTCAAGATTACCATCTGATAACCTTCTGGCAAGATCACCTGTTTTATACATTCTCTTACCAGATACGAATGGATTTTGAATAAATCTCTCATCCGTCAATTCGGGTCGGTTTAAATATCCCCGAGCTATTCCATCACCTGAGATATAAACTTCGCCAACACAACCTTCTGGCATAAGTTGCAAATCTTGATTCAATAGATAAATCTGGACATTATCTGCTGGTGTACCAATCGGCACTGATATTCTTTGATCTTTTTCAGGGTGATATTGATGAATCATACAACCTACAACTGTCTCTGTTGGGCCATATTCATTGTAAATTTCAATTTTTCCTGCAAACTTTTCGTAAATCTCTTTTGCGAGATCTACTTTGAAATCCTCTCCACCTACAATTATTCGCTTCAATCTTGTTGTTTCGATCTCTAAATCATTAACAAGTTTTAAATGAATTGGCGTTAATTTTATCACATCAACTTGATTATCTTCAAAAATTTTCGCAATAAGTGACTCTTTATTCTCATTTTGATAGATAATCAACCGATTGCCTGTAATCAATGGCAGATACATCGATGTAACCGTTAGATCAAATGAGAGTGATGAATACAATGGGAATATGCAAACTTCTTCTTTAATATACTTTTTACTGGCCCAATATAGATAATTCATCAAACCTTGCTGAGTAATCATTACCCCTTTCGGTCTACCTGTTGAACCTGAGGTATAGATAATATAAGTTAAGTCAGTTGAAGAACTGATATTTTCTAAATTCGCAGCATTACATGTGTATAAACTCTCATCATCTAGCTCAATTATTATTCCCTCAAAATTTGCTAAACCCTTTAAACGACTTTGAGTTAACAAAATTGATGTACTGCTATCTCTTAACATATATTGAATGCGTTCTACTGGATATTCAGAATCCATAGGCAAATATGCTCCTCCAGCTTTTAAAATTCCTAAAACTCCACTAATCATCTCAAAAGAATGTTCTACTATAATTCCTACGATTTGATCTGGTTTTACACCGTTTCCTCGCAATATTCTAGCAAGTTGATTGGCTTTTTGATTTAGTTCTTGATAAGTCATCTGTTGATTTTCAAAACAAACTGCAACTTGATCTGGCGTTTTCTGAACCTGTTCTTCAATAAGTTGATGGATGATCCTTTCTTTTGGATATGCTGCATTAGTCTGATTCAAATCATATACTAATCTTTCTTTTTCTTCATCAGAGAGAAACTGAATATTTGACAACTTAATCTCTGGTTCTTCAACAATTGAATGTAAGATATTCTTAAAATGTCTGACAAGTCTATCAATCGTCTCTCTTTTAAAAAGTTTTGTAGAATACTCTAGATTAAAGCTAAGTCCATGTAACGTTTCAGTCGCCTGTAATGTTAAATCAAATTTTGCTACTTTGCCTTCAAATTTATATGGAACAAATTTAAAATCTTTAATTGTATATTCACCGATCTCTATATTCTGAAATACAAACATAGTGTCAAACAATGGATTTCTACTAAAATCCCTAGGGATTAAATCTCTTTCTAAATCCAACTTTTCTACCAACATTTCAAATTGAAAATCTTGATTCTCAAAAGCTAAGAAAGTACTCTCTTTAACTTCTGTTAAGAACTCAATAAATGGTTTTTCAACCGCTGGATAATTTCTCAAAGCTAAAGTGTTAACAAACATACCGATGATTTTTTCAAGATCTGCATGAGGACGACCCGCAATAGATGAACCAACTATTATATCTTCTTGATTAGTGTATTTATGTAGCAAAACATTATATGCTGCTAAAAGAGTCATGTACAAAGTAGCACCATTTTTCTTCGCTAAATCTTTTAATTTGTCACTCAACTCTTTACTTAATGCAAAATCCATCTCCTCACCAGCGTAATTAACTACTAATAGTCGTGGATAATCAGTCGGCATATTTAATACAGGAATTTCTCCATTAAAAGTATCTAACCAGTATTCTTC
>JAGMES010000132.1 GCA_023128035.1 Halanaerobiales bacterium
TTGTAGGCTATGATCGTTGAAGCAAGAAGCCCCCACCTCTTAGCAAAGCGTAGGTGGTGGGTAGTTCACCTGAAACATGTAGTTGAATTGCGAAGGACTTCAGGAATTTTCTGAAGTCCTTATATATATTGAATCTTTTTTATTAAGGATAATGAAAAAGTTATCATTTAAATAGCAGGATTTTGTTTGATAATAGCGAATAGTAATAAAAATAGTTTAGAAACACAATACAAATATTTCTTTAAAAAAATATACATAAGGAGTGATAACTATTCATAAAAAACTAAATTTTAAAATTATTATTGCAATTAGTATCTGTTCGCTTATGGTCTCTATTCTAATTGGAAGTATAAGTATATTTCAAAGCACAAAATC
Source organism: Halanaerobiales bacterium (assembly GCA_023128035.1). The sequence goes on from JAGMES010000132.1 coordinate 376, forward strand.
TATGAAAAAGGAAGCTATGGATAAGCTATTATACATGAGTCGAAATTATAGCAATGAATTCAGCAAAAAAGTAGAAACAGTTGAAAATACAGTATATAATCTATATTCTGTTTCTCTGAATACATTTGATTTACAGAAGTTAAAGAATAATCCTGGCTATATGGAACAATATACAATCAAGATGGATCCTTTGGTTAAGCGAGCTGCAGAACTATTAGATGGGACTTTGAGTGTTTATTTGACTTTTAATCCAGAATTAACAGGGGAGGTATATGAATCCTGGTATGAAGATGAAGAAGGAACAGGTGACTTTGCACTTCAAGAATCAACTGATCTTTCCGAATTTTACCCTGAAAATGATGAAATGGATTATTATTATAGACCAATAAATGAAGGAAGAGAAGTTTGGTGTGAGCCTTATCACGATGAAGATATAAATGCACATTTAGTTTCTTATGCAAAAGCAATTTATAAGGATGATATATTGCTTGGTATCGCAGGTATAGATACAAAACTTGATTATATTAAAGAGACACTACAACAAGTAAAAATCTATGAGTCAGGTACTGCATCCTTATTTGATGAAAATTATACTGTTATCTTTCATCCTCTTTATGTTTCTGAAAAAGATAATCTTAAAACAGTAGAAGATGGTCAATTAAAATTTTTAACAGAAGAAATAGATGAAAACGAATATGGAGTTATAGAGTATGAGCTGAATGGTAAAGATAAAATTCTAGGTTACTCTCATTTATCAAATGGCTGGATTCTAGTAATAGAACCACCTGTAGACGAAATATTCCAACCAGTTAAGCGTTTGAGAAATTTGCTTCTAATTATAAGTTTTTTTGGAATTGGCTTTTCGATTTTAATTGCTCTATTTATTGGTAAATCAATTTCAAAGCCTATAGTAAAAATAACAGAATTAATGAATAAAACAGCTGATTTAGATTTAGTTAATGACTCAACATTTGATTATTTATTAAAAAAGAAAGATGAAACAGGAATTATGGCAAAAGCAATGATGGATACAAGAAATATATTAAGAGAAATGATGGGAGAGATTTCACAGATATCCAGCCAAACTTTAGACCATGCTCAAAATTATGCATCAGCTACTCAACAAACTTCTGCATCAATTGAGGAAGTTTCTAAAACGATTGATGAATTAGCACAAAGTGCTTCTGAACAGGCAGCACAATCAGAATTGGGAACAGACAAACTTGTTAGTCTTGCTGATCAAATTGATTATATTGTAAATGGTTCAAATTTACTCAAAGAGAATGCTAAGAAAACAAATACAGTTAGTCAGCAAGGTATGGAAGTAATTAGTGATTTGCAGAATAAATTTAGATCAAGAGATAAAATTGAAAAAGAATTTTCTAATGATATTGATTTATTAGCAAATAAGTCTAGTGCTGTAAGTAATATTGTGAATACAATTCATTCAATCTCAGAACAAACCAACTTATTAGCTTTAAACGCAGCGATTGAAGCTGCTAGAGCAGGTGAATCTGGAAGAGGTTTTTCAGTAGTAGCGGAAGAAATTAAGAAACTTGCTGAACAAGCCTCTCAATCTACACAAGAAATAGAAGAGATAGTTAAAGAAATTTTAAATGAGATTTCAGAAGTTAAAAATAACATGGATACGTTTAAAATAATTGGAGAACAATCAAATAGAGCTTTGATTGAAACGAGTGCTGCATTTAAAGAAATTGATGAATCAGTAAAGGAGACTATTACACAAATTGATGCTCTCCAAAAAAGTGTTGAACAGGTAGATCAATATAAAAATGATGTTGTAACATCCATTCAAGAGATATCAGCCATTTCTGAAGAATCAGCAGCCGCTACAGAAGAAGTATCAGCATCTTTAGAAGAACAGGTTGCAATTATTGAAACCTTAGCTCAAAAAGCAGGCGATCTACAGTTAATCGCAAAAAATCTACAGGATAAAATTGATAAGTTTAAGATTTAAGATTATGAAGGACTTCAGAATTTCTGAAGTCCTTATGTATAAGTAATTATTTAAGTATATTTATTGCGCAATGTAAAAAAAATTACTAAAAGATATAACTAGAGGCAGGATTTTATCAAATATTAGCGAATATTTAATCAAAGGTGTTGTATAAATATACATTAATATTTGAAAAATAATTGAGAAGTACTAAGAAGGGATGATATTAACAATGAAAAAAATTAGCTCAAAGATTATAATTGCAATTACAGTTTGTTCTCTTGTTACATCTGTTCTGATTGGAACTATAAGTATCGTACAAAGTTCAAAATTTTTAAAGAAAGAAGCTACTGATAACTTGATAAATTTGAGCCGTACATATAGCAATGATTTTAGTAAATCATTAAAAATTATGGAGAGTTTAGTAGAGAGCTTATCAGCCCAATGTTATGCTACCTTTGATCTTCAAAGATCATATGAAAATCCAGATTATATTGGAGAATATCGAGATATGCTAGATCCTGTTATCAAAAGAATTGCTGAAACAACTGATGGTATACAGGGTGTTTATATAAGTTTTAACCCAGAATTAAGTGGACAAGTATATGATTCATGGTACGCTGATGTGAATGGTGAAGGAAATTTTACCTTACAGGAATCAGAAGATATATCAGCTTTCAATCCTACTAATGAGGAGATGGAATGGTATTATCGCCCAATCAAAGAAAGAATGGGTATATGGAGTGAGCCTTACATAGATAATAATATTAATGTAAATATGATCTCTTATTCTAAAGCGATTTTTAAAAGTAATACTTTAATTGGGGTTATTGGTATTGATGTCAGCTTTAAGGATATTAAAAGAACTATAGAGGATTTAAAAATATATGAAACTGGCTATGCTTTTTTGTTAACTGATGAGTATGATGTAGTGATTCATAAACAAATTATTTCTGGCGAAAATTTTAGAACTGTAAATAATGGGGAATTAAGAGTTGTCACTGAACATATGGAAAGAAATGAGTCAGGATTTGTGGAGTATAAATTCAAAGATGAAGATAAAATAACCGGATATTCACATTTATCAAATGGATGGATTTTAGCTGTGGCACCACCTTTGAATGAAATATTTAAACCAATTAATAATTTAAAAAATTTGCTTATTTTAATAAGTTTTATGGGAGTTCTGATATCATATATGATTGCCTTTTTTGTTGGTAAAAAGATTTCTAAGCCTGTTTTAGGTGTAACAGAGTTGATTAATAAAACAGCTGATTTAGATCTAACTGATGATTCGGCGTATGATTCTTTATTTAAATATAAAGATGAGACCGGAATTATGGTAAATGCAGTAACGAGCACAAGAAAAGTATTAAGAGCGATGGTCAATCAAATTGCCGATACCTCGAATCAAACACTAGATCATGTCCAGAAAATTGTATCAGCTACTATGCATTCATCAAGTTCGATTGAAGAAGTGTCAGAAGCTATTGAACAGTTAGCACAAGGTGCTTCAGAACAGGCACGCCAGTCAGAACTAGGAACTGAAAGGCTTCTCAGCCTGGCAGGTCAGATCAATCATCTTCTAGAGAGCTCTAATCTGCTAAAGGAGTATGCAAATAAGGCCAATACAGTCAGTCAACAAGGTATAGAAGTTATCAATGAATTACAGAATAAATTTGAATCTAATAATGAGATTAATAAAGAAGTATCAAAAGATATAGATTCATTAGCAAATAAATCAAGTTTTATAGGTGGTATTGTGAATACTATTCAATCTATTTCTAAACAGACGAATCTATTAGCTTTGAATGCAGCAATTGAAGCTGCTAGAGCTGGAGAATATGGTAGAGGTTTTTCAGTAGTTGCGGAAGAAATAAGAAAATTAGCAGAACAATCTTCCCAATCTACTATGGAAATTGGATCTCTAATTGAAGAAATTCAAAGTGAAATTGATAAAATCAAAAATAATATGGATATTTCAAAAGAGATAGGTGAACATGCTAATATAGTTTTATTTGAAACCAGTAATGCATTTAAAGAAATTGTAGAATCTGTGATACAGACGATTAACAAAATTGATCAACTTTTAATTAATACCCAAAAGGTTAATCAGGACAAAGATGGGGTTGTGACTTCCATTCAAGAAATATCAGCAATATCTGAAGAATCAGCAGCCTCAACAGAAGAAGTCTCAGCATCGCTAGATGAGCAAGTTAAAACTGTTGAAACTCTTGCTAAGATGTCAGAGGAATTAAAACTAGTTGCGACAAGTTTGCAAGGAGAAATTCAAAAATTTAAAATTTAATATTTAATACTTCTAAGAGTACGAAGGACTTCAGAATTTCTGATGTCCTTTTTATTTTCACAAAATAGAGATGAAAATTCAAAAAAATTATAGTTGTGATAATGTTGCATGAAAATATTGTTAAAATGCTAACAGTAAGTTTTATTATTTTAATTAAAAAATTAGAAAAATACAAATACAAAAGAGGAAAAAACTTATGTATACAGAATAAAGATAATATTAACATTTTTTAAGGAGGTGAAAATATGGCTATTATTCCTCAACCAAAGTTTTGTCCATATGGAAGTCCAAGTGGAGTATGTGTAAATCTTGGTTTAAGATGTACAGACTGCGAATACTATGGATAAAACGAAAAGGAGCGAGTTATCGCTTCTTTTGCTTTATCCAGGGAGAAAACTAAAAAAAAAATACTTTAATACTTTACAAAGTTAAAGTATTAAAGTATAATGATATAAGTAATCAATATTATATAAACAGGAGGAAGAATAGATGTTAAAAAAAATTACAGTTGTTATAATGGTCGTACTTATTTTATCAATTATGTTAGTAGGATGTGGGAAAAAGGCGGAGATTGATTCTTTAAGCCTTATTAAAGAGAAAGGTAAATTCATAGTAGGTCTTGATGATAGTTTTCCACCTATGGGGTTTAGGGATGAGAAAGGTGAAATAGTAGGTTTTGATATAGACTTAGCTAAAGAAGTTGCTAAGAGAATGGGAATTGAGGTTGAATTTAAGCCGGTTGATTGGGATGGTATTTTATTTAGTCTTAAAAATAATGATATTGATTTAATTTGGAATGGGTTAACGATTACTGAGAAAAGAAAAAAGGAGATCGCTTTTTCTGAAGTTTATCTTCAGAATCGACAGATTATCGTAGTAGGCAAAAATGGAAGTGTTCAAAATAAAGAAGATTTGAAAGGGAGAGTTATTGGTCTTCAGCTAGGAAGTAGTAGCGAGATTGCATTAAATTCTGAATCTGAAGTTGTTACTTCTTTAAAAGAGATTAGAAAATATTCGAATAATACAGAAGCATTAATGGATTTACAGGCAGGACGAGTTGATGCAGTGGTGCTAGATGAGATCGTAGGAAGATATTATATGGCGAAAAGACCTGATGTATATAGGGTTTTAGAAGAAGACTTTGGTAAGGAATCTTACGGAGTAGGGATTAGAAAAGATGATATGAGTTTCAAAGAAGAGTTAAACAAAATTTTAATTGAGATGAAAGCAGATGGAACTGCTGAGAAGATCTCCATAAAATGGTTTGGAGAAAACATTCTAAGTAATTAGGGGGATTGTCATGGATTACATTCTAAACGTTACTGGATTCATTCTTAAAGGTAGTGTGGTAACTTTTCAATTATATTTCGTTACAGCTATATTTTCTGTAGTTATAGGAATTGGTGCAGCTCTAGGCAAAATTTCTAGGTTTAAAATTTTACGAAGAATATTAGGATTATATACATGGATTTTTAGAGGGACACCTTTGTTATTGCAAATTTTCTTTGTCTACTATGGGTTGCCGATTATTGGAATATCTTTACCCCCTTTTACGGCTGCTTCTCTTACATTCATAATAAATTATGGGGCCTATTTGACAGAAATTTTTAGAGCAGGTATTGAATCAATAGATAATGGTCAATATGAAGCAGCAAAAGTTTTGGGAATGAATTATCACCAGACGATGTTTAGAATTATTTTACCTCAGACAGTTAAGAGGGTTTTACCGCCAACTTGTAATGAAGCGATAAATCTTGTAAAAGACACGGCTTTAGTTGCTGCTATTGGGATGGGAGACCTTTTGAGAGCAGCGAAAGTGGTAGTAATGAGAGATTTTAATATTACCCCATTTTTTATCGCAGCAATTTTATATTTACTTCTAAGTTCTGTAATAGTCATAGTCTTTAGAAAGATAGAGCAAAAATTTTCAGTTTATGAGTAGGGAATGATTATAATGATTAAAATTAGCAATGTAACTAAACGTTTTGGAAAATTATCAGTTTTAAATGATATATCACTTGATGTAAATCAAGGAGAAGTGATTTCAATAATTGGCCCTTCCGGGTCTGGAAAGAGCACTTTGTTAAGGTGTTTAGTTAATTTAGAAGAAATTGATCAAGGATTAATTGAGGTTCAGGGAAAGACAGGGATGGTATTTCAGAGTTTTAACTTATTTCCTCATAAAACTGTTTTAGAAAATATAATTGAAGCTCCGATAATTGTAAAAAAAATGAAAAGAGAAGATGCGATTATTTTAGCTGAGGAACTGCTAATTAAAGTTGATCTATTGGATAAAAAAGATTCTTATCCTTCACAAATTTCAGGGGGGCAAAAGCAAAGGGTTGCTATTGCACGAGCTCTTGCGATGAAACCAGAGATATTACTTTTTGATGAACCAACATCTGCACTTGATCCAGAATTAGTAGGTGAGGTATTGAGTGTGATTAAAGAATTAGCGAAGGATAAGATGACTTTATTAATTGTCACCCATGAGATGGGTTTTGCTAGGGAAGTATCAGATCGAGTGATCTTTATGGATCAGGGGAAGATTGTAGCAGATTCTGATCCAGAAGAGTTTTTTACTAATCCCAATAATGTGAGGATACGATTATTTTTAAATAAGATTCTAAAATGAGAGGCTAGGGAAGAGATTTCCTGGCCTTTCATTTTGTTTTAGTTACAAGAAATAATTTTCACAATAAAAAGTATAATACAAAGGAGATAGTTATATATAAAATATGACTGAAAACCGCTCTGAAAACCTTTTTGAAAACCGCTCTGAAATGTCGTTAAATTTCAAACTTTAACAAGGAAAAATTCATTATTTGGCTAAATTAAATATAGAATAGTAGATTATGATTTAATTTTTTAAGAATAGGGGGATCAGGTATGAGTAATGAAAACTATCTTACAATTGAAGAAATTGTGTCGAGACCTGTATTTACTGGGGTGACAGTAAGTGATGATGGTAAAAAGACTGCCTTTGTAAAACGTACTGCAGATTGGGATGAGAATGCTTATCGAAAGCATATTTGGGTTTATGAGAAGGAGAGTAAGAGGTGTTATCCAATATCTTCTGGAAAGGATGAGACATTTTCTGCAGTATGGTCACCTGACTCACAGATGTTAGCTTATGTTCATTTAGTAGGAGAAGATGATAACAAGAAAAATCAGATTTTTGTAAAACTATCTTTGGACGAGCCAGGTATTCAAATTAGTTATGCAGAAGAAGGTGTAAATAAATTTGTATGGTCACCTGATGGGAAAGGTTTTTATTATTTGACCAAAAGACCAAAAACAGAAGGTATGAAAAAGCGCAAAGAGATTTATGGAGATTTTGAATATATTGATAAAAAAGAACGGTGCAATTGTTTATATTATGTGAAATTGAGTAAAGGATTAGAGATAAGTACTGAAACATATTTTGGCCCAAAAGATTTACGACAAAAAGAAACAGATAGTAAAGATGATAAGAATAAGAAGAAAGAAGAGATAGCTATTCAATTGACAGATGGAAAAGATTTTCACATTTATAATTTTGTGATTACACCTGATAGCAAATATGTGATCTTTAATTCTGCTCTTACCCCAAATATGGAAGATATGGATGATTTAACTTTATATCTATTAGAATTATCATCAAAAAAGCTAAAAAAATTATCGAATGCTAAAAATATTAGTCATGGATTGGTAATTTCACCAGATGGTTCTAAAGTTTGTTATACCCGATATGACGAAGCAGGAAAATGGTTCTTGAATCTGAAGTTAGAATTGATGGAGATTGAAACTGAAGAGATTAGGTTATTAGATGTAGATTTCCAAGAGAATCTAATCCCTATTCGCTGGACTGAGCGGGGAATTATGGTTCAATGGCAAGATAGAACTAGTATGAATATTGGTCTCTTAGATGAAAATGGACAGATTGAACCCCTTATAGCAGGAGATGATTGCTTTGTTTTTGGAAGTTCAATTACAAAAGATGGTCAACATCTAGCATATAAAAAAGCTACCTCTGAACGACCATTTGAAGTATATCTTGATGAAGAGAAGATAACTGATCAATACAAATTGTTTGTAGATAAAAAATTAAGTAAAAAACAAGTTATTCGTTGGAATAGTTTTGATGGAACAGAGATTGAAGGGATTCTTTCAACTCCAAAATATTTTGATCCAACAAAAAAATATCCTTTATTATTAGTTGTTCATGGTGGGCCAACTTTTGCGTCATTTGCGATTCCAACAGATAGTAGATATTATCCTATGGAACAGTTTGTTGAGAAAGGGTTTATTGTCCTTCAGCCAAATTATCGAGGAAGTTCAGGATATGGTGAGAAATTCCGTAAATTGAATTATAGAAATTTAGGGTTAGGAGATTATGAGGATGTGATCTCTGGTGTGGATTTTCTGGTAAAAGAAGGCTTTGTAGATGAAGAAAAGGTTGGGGTTATGGGTTGGAGTCAGGGTGGTTATATTTCTGCTTTTTGTTCAACATATAGTGATCGTTTTAAAGCCATCTCTGTTGGTGCAGGGATAAGCAATTGGGTTACATATTATGTGAATACTGACATACATCAGTTTACTAGACTGTATTTAAATGATAATCCTTGGAATGATCCAGAGATATATCAGAAGACTTCACCGATGACTTATATTAAATCTGCCTGTACGCCTACTTTGATTCAGCATGGTGATAGTGATCAACGGGTACCTGTTCCTAATGCTTTTGAACTCTATCAGGGGTTAAGGGATATGAATGTCGAAACAGAATTGGTCATTTTTAAGGGTATGGGGCACAATTCTACAAAACCTGGGATTCATCGAGCAATTCTTAAGCAGAATTTGATCTGGTTCAGTCATCATATTCTTGGAGAGAGTATGGATGGTTTTTATTTAGGGGTAGATCAAGATGATTAATTCATTACTTGGTAGGATATCACCTAAAAAATTAGGTAAAACACTGATGCATGAACATATTATGTGTGATTATATCGGGGCAGATTTTGTTAGTCCTGATCGATATGATCGTAAAGAGGTTGTCGAGACAATGCTTCCATATTTAATGAAATTAAAAGAAGCAGGTTGTGATACTTTTGTAGATGCAACACCTCATGGTTCTGGAAGAGATGTGGAGATTTTAAGAGAATGCTCTTTGCGATCAGGACTGCATTTTGTCACAGCCACGGGAACTTTCAAAGAAAAAGGGGTATCGAAAAAGATTAGAGCTGCTACAATTGACGCGATTGTGCAGTGTTGGGAGAAGGAGTTTCGAGAGGGAATAGGTGAGACTGGGATTAAGCCCGGTTTTATCAAGATTGCTCTTGATGATGGGCCAATCTCAAAGTTACAGGAAAAGATTTTGCGGGCTGCTGCACGGACAAGTCTAAAGACTGGAATGGCGATTCAATCTCATACTCTCTTACCTGCTACAATTTTACAGGCTGGTAGGATTTTGGAAGAAGAGGAGTTACCTTTTGATAGGTTTATTTGGACGCATGCTGATTGTGGTGAAGATTTACCTACAATGATAGAATTAGGAAGACGTGGGATGTGGATTCAGATAGATTCAATCGGTTATATGCCTTATGAAAAACATGTAAAAATGTTGCGAGAATTAATTCAAGCTGGAATTTTAGATAGGATGCTTCTTTCTCAGGATAAAGGTTGGTTTGTGGTAGGCAAGGATAAGGGGAGGTTTGTGAATCCCTATCATAGATTATTTACTGAATTTTTACCGCTATGTAGAGCAAGTGGGATCAAGGAAGAGTGGATTGATCAGATGTTGGTAACAAATCCTGCAAAAGTGTTGGATATAAAAATGGAAAATGAGTAAAGTTTGATAAAAAACCTCCTATCTGTAGAGACTAGATATAAGTGAACTACGATAGGAGGATTTTTTATGGAAGAAAAACAAAAAGGATTGAACCGTGGTCTTACTGCTCGTCATTTGACGATGATATCTATTGGTGGCGTTATTGGGGTGGGGATGTTTTTAGGAAGCGGAGCGACGGTGAGACTGGCTGGCCCGGGTGTAATTCTCGCTTATGGTTTAGGAGGCGTGATTATGATGCTTGTTATGCTGGCGCTTGCAGAGATGTCTGTAGGTAATCCAGTGCCTGGTTCATTTCGCGTTTATGCAGCAGAGGCGCTGAGCCCTTTTGTAGGTTATCTAGTTGGTTGGACTTATTGGTTATCTTGGGTTATAGTGATGTCAGCTGAGATTATAGCAGCATCTACATATATGGGATATTGGTTTCCAAGACAATATGGGTGGATTTTTGGTATTATTTTTTCGATTGCGATGACGATAGTTAATTTAGGAAGTGTGAAATCTTTTGGTGAATTCGAATTTTGGTTTTCGATGGTTAAAGTAATTGCAATTATTTTATTTATTATTTTTGGGATTGGAATGATTTTTGGTATTGTTGGAGAACCAGTCGGAACGACAAATTATACTCAGCATGGTGGTTTCTTCCCAAGAGGGATCTCGGGGCTTTTACTTTCAATGGTGATGGTGATGGTCGGGTATGGGGGAACAGAAGTGATTGGAGTTGCAGCAGGAGAGACTGAGAATCCGAAAAAAGATGTACCGAAAGCGATTAACGGAATTGTAATTCGTACTCTTGTTTTATATGTAGGTTCTATTGCTATTTTAGTTGGTCTTATACCTTGGGATAGTATAGGATTGTCAGGTAGTCCATTTGTTCTAGTGTTTGAAAAAACAGGGATCCCAGGGGCAGCTATTATTATGAATATTGTTGTAATTACTGCAGCTCTATCGGGAATGAATAGTGGCTTATATACAAGTTCAAGGATGCTGTATTCATTAGCAAAGAGTGGATTTACTCCACCATTTTTATCAAAAATAAATGAAAAGACAAAGGTACCGACTACAGCTCTAACGAGTAAATATTTT
>JAGMES010000133.1 GCA_023128035.1 Halanaerobiales bacterium
TTCAACGATCATAGCCTACAATAGTGTAGGTCTTACGCGATCTCCACAAGCGTAACTTCGGGGCGAACCAACCCTAGAAAATTTGTATTTATTGCATAACCATTTCCAAACCTTTGTGCAGTATGTTTATGGCTGCATTATGATCTCTATCTAATACCAGTCCACAAAATGGGCAGTCGTGTACTCTATCTGACAAACCTTTTTCTACTGGTTTACCACAACTGCTACAGAGTTGACTGGTGTTCTTTGGATTGATTTTGACAAAGTTTTTTCCGTATAACTTAGACTTATACTCCAGGTACAAAGCAAGTTTGTTCCAACTTACATTTGCAATAGATTTTGCAAGTTTATGATTCTTCATCATATTGATTGTTTGCAAATCCTCTATGCAAATTAAGTCGTTTTCTTTTACTAAGTTAATGCTTACTTTATGAAGATAGTCTCTACGCTGATCGGTGATCTTGGCGTGTAATTTCTGGAGATGTTTTTTAGCTTTTTCTCTGTTATTGCTACCTTTTATCTTCCGGCTTAACTGACGTTGGAGCTTTTTGAATTTATTTTCGGACTTATTAAGCCATTTCGGATTATCGTAAGTCTGACCATCAGAGGTAATAACAATATATTTGATCCCCATGTCGATACCTATACACCTTTCTAAGTCTGATGTGAGTTTTTCTTCCTCAACTTCCATCGTCAAGTTTACATACCATTTGTTGTTATGAAATTTGACGTTGATAATTTTTACTTTCGATGGTTCAAAATCCCTATGGTTGTTAAGTTTCACATGACCTATCTTGGACAAATAGATATATCCTTCTTTCCCAAAGTTTCTTTTAGCTTCTGCCTGTGGATAGGTAAAAGAAGTGTAATGGTATTTATCTTTGAATCTTGGATATCCAGCACGCTTTTCAAAAAAGTTTTCGTAAGCATCATCCAATCTTCGTAATGCATTTTGCAAGACTTGAGATTGTACTTGCTTGTATTCAAGATTCTCGTTTTTGAACGCTGGAAGCTGATTCTGCTGGTCGGTATAAGTCAAGCCCTTCTCATGCTTTTTATAGTAAGTCTGTCGTTGATCTAAAGCGTTGTTATAGAGTTTTCGACAAAGATAAAGAGTCTGAAACATTTTCTCTTCTTGTTCTTTGGTTGGCTTGATTTCGAACCGTTTTGTAATCATCATCATTTTTCTTCACCCCACTTTTTATCTGTATTTCATTACAAGGATCAAGTGGTAATGCAATAAAGAGACTGAATGATTATTACTACCTAATTCCACTATTATTACTAATTTCTTTGTGTTTACGACTGATTATATTTTATCATAGAATACCAATAAAATCAAGACCTTGACAATTCATCCCCCACCTATAGAAGATAAGGGACTTCTTGTCAAGTAGAGGTTAAAAGTATGATGGTTTGAGCCAATAGTTGTGATCTCTGCACCAGAGAAGCTAACTCTATATATTCTTTATCATTATGTGCCTCTCCACCTGCTGGACCTAAAGCATCAATAGTTGGCACCCCTAATGCACTAACAAAATTTCCGTCAGAACCACCACCAGTTGCAATTTCTCCTAATTCTTCTAATCCCACTAACTTTCCTGCCATTTTGAAAGTTTTGAATAATTTTTGACTCTTTTCAGTTCTCACCAATGGAGGTCTATTTAGTTCCCCATTTAAGTAAGTTTCAGTACCTTCTACATATACTTTCTCAGCAATCTCTTGAATCTTAGCAATTATCTCTTCTGAATCCTCAATTTTCTCAACTCTTAGATCAATTCTCGCTTTAGCAAAATCAGGTACAATATTTGGACGATTTCCCCCTTCAATCACTCCAACATTCAAAGTTATACCTCTTTCGTAATTAGTCAATTTATGGATTTCAATTATTTTATGTGCTAACTCTTCGATGGCGTTTCTACCAAGTGGGTGATTGGAGCCAGCATGAGAAGCAACACCTTTGACAGTCATCTCAAAAATTCCAACTCCTTTGCGTGCTGTGACCAAACCACCTACTCTACCAGTCTCTAAAACAAAGCAAAAAGTTGCCTTCTTCCCTAGAGTTTCAATCAGAGATCTAGATGAGGGAGAACCGAGTTCTTCATCTCCATTCAAAATAATAGTAATATCAGGCAGATGAGGAAATTCTAAATCAAGTAAGGCTTTGATTGCATAATACATCGTTATTACTCCGCCCTTCATATCACAAACCCCTGGCCCATATGCTCGATTACCATTGATAGTAAAAGGACGTTCACTCACCGTCCCCTTATTAAATACAGTATCAACATGCCCAATAAATAAAAAATTCTTTCGAATATTTCCTTTCCTTTTTGCTACAAGGTGATTTCCCCGCTCTGACTGTTCATCAATCATTACTTCAAAACCTAACTCCGTGTATCTATTTTTAAATATATCAATAATTTGATCGATACCAGTTTTATCATATGATCCACTATCAATAATAACAATCTCCTCTAAATCCCTAATCATCAATTCTTCTTGTTCCAAAATATATTGGTTAATCTTCTCACTCATCGCTACTACCTCCTCTAATTATTTAGCAAATGACAGGCAACTTCTCGACTATTGCACCCAGAAATATCTTTAAGTTCTGGCGCCTTCTCTCTACATATCTTCATAGCATACTTACACCGGGAATGGAAATAACAACCAGAGGGCAAATTGATTGGATTTGGTACATCCCCTTCTAAAACCTCGTTATATGCTTTAGTTGTCGTAGTCAATTTCGGTATTGACTCAAACAAGGCTTTAGTATAAGGATGAAGTGGATTTGAAAAAATCTCTTTTGTCTCACCAATCTCACAGATCTTTCCCAAATACATTATCGCCACACGGTTACTAATATGCTTGACAACACTTAAATCATGTGCAATAAATAAATAAGTGAGGTTAAACTCTTCTTGAAGATCCATCAACAGATTTAAAATTTGTGCTTGAATTGAAACATCTAGGGCAGAGATAGGTTCATCAGCAACAATTAAATCTGGTTGCATCACCAAAGCTCTAGCAATTCCTATTCGTTGTCTCTGACCACCACTGAATTGATGCGGATAACGATTTATATATGCAGTATCTATACCAACTTTGTCCATAATATGAAGTACTAAATCTTCTTGTTCCTCTTTTGGAACTAAATTATGGGTTTTAATCGGTTCAACAATAATATCCTTAACTTTCATTCTAGGATTCAATGATGCATAAGGATCCTGAAAGATCATCTGCATCCGACGACGATATTTCAATCTTTCTTTTGGTGAAAGATCTACAATGCTTTCACCATCAAAACAGATATCACCAGAAGTAGGCTGATAAAGTCCCAAAACAGTCCGCCCAGTCGTTGATTTACCACAACCACTTTCTCCAACTAAACTCAAAGTCTCCCCTTTTTCAATATTAAAAGTAACTCCATTTACAGCATGGACAAATCTTTTTTCATTTCTCCATTTAGAAAAAAGGCCTGATTTTATCGGAAAATGTTGTTTCAAATCTTTCACTTCAACTAATGCCATCTTAACTCACCCCTTTCAAAGCATGTCGGAAAGTTTTGTGACATGCTGACAGATGAGAATCTCCGATATCTTTAAGTTCTGGCATCAGGTCACACTCAGAATCAGCATAACTACAGCGAGGCTTAAATTTACATCCTTCAGGTAAATTCATTGGATTTGGCATTAGACCTTTGATTTGATCTAATCTTTTTTGTTCTTGATCCATTGATGGTAATGAATTGATTAAACCTTGAGTATAAGGATGTTCAGGATTACCGATCACTTGAGATTTTGGTCCATATTCTACAATCTTACCAGCATACATTACTGCAATTTTATCTGCTATCTCTGAAACCAATGAAAGATCATGGCTAACTAAAATAAGCGAAGTTTGACGTTTTTTTATTAATCTCTGCATCAATCCCATAATCTGTGCTTGAATAGTAACATCTAAAGCTGTTGTTGGTTCATCAGCGATCAATAAATCTGGATTACTTGCCATTGCAATTGCAATTACCACACGCTGTCTCATTCCACCGCTGAATTGATGTGGGTATTGTTTTAACCTCTGTTCTGGAGAAGGGATACCAACCATGCTTAAATATTCGATAGCTTGTTTTTTGGCTTCTTTTTTCTTCATTCCAAAATGATATTTCATTATCTCCATCAATTGATCCCCAATCGTTAAAACTGGGTTTAATGAAGTCATTGGATCCTGAAATACCATAGAAATTCGATTTCCCCTAATCTTCTCCATTTCAGAATCTTTTAATTTCAATAGATCTTTACCCATAAAACTAACTTCACCATCAACAATATTT
This sequence comes from Halanaerobiales bacterium, assembly GCA_023128035.1. The sequence continues at coordinate 4,334 of JAGMES010000133.1, forward strand.
CCCGGGGAATTTATCAATCGTAAAATTGAAAAACCAGTAATTGATTTTCCTGCTCCTGATTCTCCAACTAATCCCAAAACTTCGCCTCTCTTAAGTTGAAAATCTACGCCATCAACAGCTTTTATCACACCCTGTCTTGTATGAAAATATGTCTTTAAATTCTTAACATCTAATACTAAATCCTTCGTCATTCTACTCACCCTCTCCCTACTTACTTTAACTTAGGATTTAAACTATCACGCAACCAATCTCCAAGAATATTAATACTCAAAACGATCATAATAAGCATTGCCCCTGGAAAGACTACTAACCACCAATAACCACTAAAAAGCATTTTATAACCATCTGAGATCATTAATCCTAATGAAGGTTCAGTTAATGGAACACCTAAACCCAAAAAGCTTAATGTAGCCTCTAACATGATTACCTGAGCAATTTGTACGGTAGCAATTACAATAACAGGTGTCAATACATTCGGTAAAACATGTCTAAGCATAATCTTAAATTTACTAACTCCAATCAGGGTAGCCGCTTCAATAAACTCACTACCTTTAATTGTCAAGACTGACCCTCTAACAGTTCTAGCATATGTCACCCAACTTGCTAGTCCAATTACGATAATTAATTTAAAAATGCCCCTTCCCCAGAAAGCCATCACCGTTATTGCAATTAATGTTATGGGAAAGGAAAGTTGAATATCAGCAATTCGCATAATAAGAGTATCAATTTTTCCGCCTAAAAAACCAGCAATTAATCCTAAAGCAATCCCAACAACCCCTCCTAATAAAACTGCTGCAAGACCTACTAGTAGTGAAACTCTAGTTCCATAAAGAATTGTACTTAAAACTCCCCTGCCTTGAATGTCAGAACCCAAAAGAAATTTAGATAATCCTCCATCCATCCAGATAGGTGGACGCATACTATCCATCAAGGAAATTGCTGATAAATCATAAGGATTATGGGGAGAAATAAGAGGTGCAAAAACACTAACAAAAGTAATTAGAAGTAAAAGGATTGTTGCACCAATCACAGTTTTATTCTGAAAATAATCATAAGCTATATCTGAATCCTTAAAAGCACTAAACCATGCACGAAATTTATTTTTCATCTCCTCTACTCCTCTACTTCTAATTTAGATCTACACGGGGATCAATTACAAGGTAAAGTAAATCTACAAATAAATTTATTCCTGCAAATATTACGGCAACAACTAATAGATATGCCATAACCACAGGACGATCTAATCGTTGAATGGAATCCAATATTAGTTTACCAATACCTGGCCATGCAAAAATTTTCTCTGTAATCATCGAAAAGGCAATCAATCTACCCAATTGAAGGCCAATAACTGTAACTACTGGAATCATCGTATTTCGTAAAGCATGCTTAAAAGTAATAATTCGATTTGGCACACCCTTTGCTCGGGCAAAATTAACATAATCCGCCTGCAAGACTTCTACCATCCCAGCTTTAACCAAACGAATTAACATTGCTACCATATAAAATCCCAATGTTAACGCAGGCATAAGAATATGTTTCCAACCATCTAAGGTCAAAAGACTTGTATCGAAATTTAGTAAACCAATAACTTCTCCTCTGCCTGATGAAGGAAGCCATGCTAAATTTACTGAAAAAAATAAAATTAATAAGATTCCAATTAAAAAAGTTGGTAAAGATATTCCAACTAAAGATCCCATCATAATTCCTTTTGAAATAAAACTATCTGACTTCACCGCTACAAACACACCTGCAGGAATAGCAATTATTATTGAAATACACATTGCTACAAAAGATAACTCTAAAGTTGCAGGCAATCTCTCTAAAACAAGAGCCAATGCAGGCAATTGATGATAAAAAGAGATACCAAGGTTACCTCGTAGAGCATTTTTTAAAAAATTAATATATTGCATATAGATCGGCTGATCTAATCCTAAAGCAGCTTTCATCTCTTCAACCTGCCATGGTTGAGCATCTGGAGGCAATAGATTTGATATTGGATCACCAGCAAACTGCATCATCATAAATACTATGATTGTTATTACAAATAAAACAAGAATAATCTGTCCTAATCGTTTCGTGATATATTCTAACATCTTACTCACTCCTCTACTCTACTACTAACTTCATCCATATAGGATTATGGCAAATGAGGGACTTGACCCCCATTTGCCATAATAAATGCTATAAAAAAAGATTTCTATTTATATTGAATATAATAAGCTTGAACATACTTGTCAGGTCTTGGTTCCCAGATGACATTATTCTTAACACCATAAAGATCTTCTTGATAGTGAAGTGGAATCTGTACAACATCATCCATCGCTAACTTTACAGCCTCTTGCATTACTTTTAGTCTCTTTTCAGGATCAATAATAGTTGAAGATTCTTCAACCAAACGATCTACTTCTAAATTACTATAGTTACCTAGATTAAATCTACCATATTTATCATCTGGAGTATGCAAAAGCCCGTTTAAAGTTCCAATACCATCACCATTGGAGTTTGACCAACCCAAAAGATAGAAATTAGTATTTTTAGCTAATACTTTATTAAAATACGATGCTTTCGGTTGAACTTCCAAATTTATTTTTATTCCAACTTTAGCTAACTGGATAGCAACTGCCTGAACAATTTGACCATCATTTACATATCTATCATTAGGAGCGTCTAAAGTTATTTCAAATCCATTTGGATAACCTGCTTCTTTTAATAACTCTTTTGCTTTCTCTGGATCATATGCAACCCGTTTAATTTCAGGATTATATCCAAAGATAAAATCTGGGTAGAATTGACCTGCTGGATATGCATGCTCACTCATTACATATTTAACAATTTCATCTTCATTAATTGCATAATATACTGCTTGTCTAACTTTTAGATTAGCAAAAGGACCTTCCTGTGTATTCATACCTAAAAAGATTAAACGCATGCTTGGACGAGGAACTACTTGAACGTTTTTCTTCTTCTTAACTCTATCAACATCTTGAACTGGTAAATCTATTACAATTTCAGCTTCACCACTTAAGAGAGCAGCAACACGGGTAGCGGCATTAGGTATTGGCTTAAAAGTAACTTCTTCAATTTGAGCTTTACCATTCCAATATTGATCAAAAGCAGTTAATGTTAATGCATTATCTTTAACCCACTTTTTCAATTTATAGGGGCCAGTACCATTTGGATGATTTGTTAAGTATTGATCATCATGCTGCTCAACATATTCTTTTGAATAAATCCAAATACTCTTTAATTTCCGTGCTAAGATCGGGAACGGACTCTCAGTCTTTATCTCAACTGTATAAGAATCAATCTTTTTAACTGAAACGATCTCCGCTACATCAGATTTAAGTTGAGATTTAGGATGATTCATTGTTCGATCAAGAGAGAAAAGAACATCATCAGCGTCAAAGGTATCACCATTATGAAAAACAACACCTTTACGAAGATTAAATACCCAGGTTAAATCATCTGGATTTTCCCAAGATTCAGCCAAACCTGGTAGTACATTCATTTTATTATCAAGAGCTGTTAAAGCCTCAAAAATATTTGCATTAACTGAATTAGTAGGAGTCTCATTATACGTTAATGGGTCTAATGTTAGTGCATCAGAACTTGTAGCAATCGTAATTTGACTATCTTCAGCTAAGATCATAGTTGAACTCATTATTAATATACAGATAACACCAAAAAACATTTTCAAAATTTTCTTTTTCATACTTTATTCCTCCTCAATTCTTCATACTCATTGTTTAGTTTAAATTTTTCATACATTTGCGTCATACTCTCTACTAAATACTACTATTAGCCCTCCTTCCGAGTTATTTATTTTAAGAAATTTATATATGTATTCAGCGTTTTTAGCTTAATTCCTCCTAAGTTCTATAAAGTAATAATCTTTAATGTTTTCTGATAATCAAACAACATTTTTGGAAGGCATAATTCTCCTAACTTCTGTAAGTGGGGATAAACTACTTGTTAGAATTACCTTTCGGTAGAGTCCACTTCTTGAAGGGGCGAAATCTCCTTCCGAAAGTTGTTAAACTTAAGATGTAATAACGTAGTTATTACATCGACTTAATAAAAGACTTCAGAAAGTCCTGAAGTCTTTTATTCTTCGCTTATGAAATAGTTCCTTTTTGAAGCAAAATTATTATCTTTCTAAATTTCGTTATCTAAATTTTTCAACAAAAACTTTTCCATTAATTTTGTTGCATATGTCTCTCTACCACTTTTTATGTATAAATAGCCAGTAATTGAAGCAAACAAAGCTCCTAATGAATCTACAATTAAATCCCACATAGTATCAACTAGCCCCGATTTCTGCATATTCCTCCCAAAACAACTATCCATAATGAACTCATATATCTCCCAAAGTGCACCGATAGACAGAGCAAATGTAAAAGAAAAAATTGCAATAAAGATTGGACTTAAAGCTACACTGATTTTTTTCTCTCGATTAAATATATAGACTAACATAAATCCCACAAATCCCAACATTACTCCGGAAAATATATGTAACAGTATATCCCACCACCAATATTTTTCATAATAGTCATGAAACTCACCAAAATACTGAGATGCAAAAAGAAATATTAATATAATCAAATGAAATTCTGGAATCAAGTAAATATTATTTTTCTTAGCTATAATAGAAGGGATGAATGTTAAAAGTAATGTTAATATTGCATTAAAAAAATTCATCCAATTACCTGATATAATAGTTCCTATAATAGCTAACATAAGAAGCATTCTAAAAAAAATTATAAATAGGACCACACGTTTATCTATTTTCTTATTTGGTCTTGTTTTTTTCGTCATAAACTCACCTCCCAAACTTACTGGTCGCTGTTTTTCTAATCAAATGAATTATGTCTATTATAATAGTATGATTAGCCCACAAAAAGTAGTCCCACAAGTACTCACATACCATATATAGCTCTGAATTAGGCAGTTTCAGTACTATACATGGTATGTAAGTTTTTGTGCCGACTACTTTTTGTGGGCTAATCATATTATGAAAAAACAGGGATATTTTTTAAAATTTTGACCTCAGTTTATTTCTTCATTTTATCTTGCAAATCTCTTTTCCGTTTAACCATCTCCTTAAATTGCACATCAAGTTCCTGATATTCAGGGTCTTCTGCAGAGAAATCGTTAAATTTACTAAGCACCACTGTCATCCGATTTTGTAGTATCATCAGTTCTTCTTTCACTTTTTCAAGAGAGTTCCCTTTTTCTTTGGTTTTCTTTTGCTCATACTCATAGAAATTACCTTCAAATTTCCGGATCTGTTCATCATTAAACACCAAAAATCTATTACATAATTTTTCTAACATATACCGATCATGAGAAACAATGAACATCGTTCCCTCATAGGTCAATAATGCTTCTTCTAACTCTTCGCGACTAAACAGATCAAGATGGTTGCTCGGTTCATCTAGAATGAGTAAAACTGACTTATTCAAAATCAAATTAGCCAGTTTTACTCTAATCCTCTCTCCCATACTTAATTGTTTGATCTTTTTGTAAATCATAGTTTCATCAAGTCCCATATTTGCCAATATACATCTAGCAAAATCTATAAAAGTATATGCTTCCAATCCGAGTATCTCTAAAACAGTCTGGTCTATATTTAAATCAGAAATATCCTGACTCAAACAACCAATTTTTGCTGACGGACTTATCCAGATCTTTCCTTCATCCAATTGCGCATCACCTAGAATAAGCTTAATTAGTGTTGTCTTCCCACAGTCATTTGGCCCAAGTAATCCAACTTTTTCACCACGTTGAATACAAAATGAGCTACCTTGAAATAAAACACGTTCGCCAAATTGTTTTTTAATTTCATCTGCTTGTAAAATTCGTTTTCCATGTTTTGAAGCATCTTTGAAAATAAAATTAACTTTTTGCTCCTCTTTTGGTTTTTTTACACCTTCCTCTGCCATTCTATCTAAACGTTTATTCTAGACTTAATGGCAGTATCCATTTTCACGTCACCCTTTTTTCCTGCTTCGCGATGTGCTTTAGCTGACCAGGTCTTAAGTCGATTAATTTCATTCTCAATCTTTGTCTGTTTCTTTTTATGTTCAAAATATTGATGGAGTTGATTTTCATATTGACGTACCTTCTCAGCACGATAATAAGAATAATTTCCTGAATAGCTTTTAGCCATGCCATCTTCGTCTTCTCACCACCACTTAATCCGTTAAATCGATCCTCCTGCCATTTTTGAACTTTTTCAAGGCCTAAAGTTTTTATAGTTGTAAAAAAGTCTTTAGTTCAATCTATATGATCATTCCCTTCAATAAACTCATTAAAAAGATATGCTTTCGATTGTAGCAGATAATCAATTTTTCGTAAGACCTCTATATCTGCAAAAGATTTTTTGATATCACGACAACTTAATAAAAGCATAAAAATTCCCCCTTTTTTACATAAAATAAGACACAAAAAAAGCCACAACTAGTTAAAACCAGTTATGGCAGAAAGTGTTACTTTGATAACACTAAATAAAGCAAAATGATATTTTGCTCGAATTGTTTAGATTATTTAAGTTAGTACGCCTAAAAAAAGGCATACTATCCCTGCGCAGGTTGGTTTCAACCAGTCTTTTCGTAAATATTAAATTACTTAGAAAAGACAATTATTTGCGCATCGTGTACTCCTTTCTAAATTTTTACTTTATATGTTAATAATAATATACTTTTCATGCTATGTCTAGGTTAAAGCCGATTAATCTTCAACAACACCCAAATCCATGTTAAAACCATAACACTTCATTACAGGTATCACAAACATAAATCCTACACCGACATCAGTAATTCCATGAATTCTTTCTTTCAATTCATGAATAACCTCATCTAATTTTTCTTCAGTTCTTATAACACTAACAATAGTTTTATTATAAGGCTGATGGCCCTCTAATAACTTTCTAATACTAGCAAACATAGTCGCATTAACATGATGTTCCATTAATACTTTGCCCATTCCCATACTGTCCCAGGACGTTGCACCAACACCACATTCATAAAATACTTCATGAACATCATCTAATAAATGAACATCATTTAAAAATAAAAACAAAGCGTACATGAAAGTCACCCCTTTGTAAAATCTCTATAACTTTATTTCATAGTACTCTAATTTTACCAATTTGTCAAGCAAGTACTTTTACACTCAGCTCTAACGAGTAAAAATTTTCGAGATAATAATTCTCATAAA
>JAGMES010000134.1 GCA_023128035.1 Halanaerobiales bacterium
CTTCTGCTCTTTTTTGTTTTCTAGTGTTTCTTTTCATAATAACCCCCTCAATTGGCTATAAATCAATATAATATCTAATTATATTATATCATATTTATTCATTTATGAGAATTATTATCTCGAAAAATTTTTACTCGTTAGAGCTGCATATATCTTCAGCTCTAACGAGCAAATTTATTTTATAGCTATATTAAGCTTAAATTTTTCATATTAAATTTCTGAAAATTTCCACAATATTTCTAGCAGTTTTTTTAAAAAAATACTTCTTTAGCTGCAATGCAACTAAAATTTCCCATTAGAACTCTTTAAAATTATCACCACCTATAATACAATTATTGATGTCAGATTAAACATATTTGTATACATTTGGTTAATTAAGTAATATCTTTATTGGTTATTTTATCTCTACGAAAAAAGCAAAACAAAAAATAATGAATTAAATAATTTGAGTTTGTGGATTTTACTATAAATTTCGTAGTTTAAATAATGTGCTTTTTAACACATAACTTACTAAAAGCTTTTAGTGATGCTGCATATTATTTACCCTTATGCGTTAGTAATCTTTATCATTTTAAAAAGCGGTTGAAATGTTGTGCTCCTCTCGTGCATTCCTTTTTTGCAAACTACAATGATTTTTATTTTGATATGGATAAAATTGATGTTGCGTCTATTGTCAATAAAATTAAACGATTAAATGAATCAGTTGGATGCTTTAACTATTCATACTCTAACAAAATGTCTAAACACAAATAATTTATGTGTTTTTTTAATATTCTCAATAGATACATTTTTACCAATCAAAGTATTATCTAACCACCCACAAGAATATATTTTGTCTGCTTCTTCAGCATTTCTTTTGTACTAAATTATACACTGTGACTTTGGTCTATTTTCTTCTCTGATAGATAACTAAATGGTATATATATATTCATAAAAACATTCTTTATATTTAATCTATATAATGATTATCTTTCAATATCCCTATAACTCTTAAACTGTATAGTTCAAGGTAGATACAAAACGTCACCCTCCCCATGACATATATGTTTTACTAGTTCTATGTTTAAGCTAGATTCATTTTTATGAGATAAACTCTATATAAACCTTGCTTTTGATAATAATCATAATTATCTAATACTTCTAAGATTCCTTGAACAATATTCTGAGGATCAGCAGCATCAACCAATACTCCAAATTTTTCCTCCCCTTCTTTTAACACCTCTGAAGGACCACCATTCTTTGTAACAACTACTAGTAATCCACAAGCCATCGCTTCAATTGGTGCAAGTCCAAACGGTTCATATAGAGCAGTCAATGAAAATACAGATTTTCTTCTGCCAAATTCTCTATAGCATGCTGCAAGTTGCTTCTGACTATTTAAGCTAAACATACTGACTTTACCTTTTAAGTCATACTTATTGATTACATCCATAATACTATCTAGAATCTTCTTTTCTTCAACTTTTACATTGGAGTAATTTACAAATGGATTATCAATCCCTCTAAGAGTAATAACTAAATTTGCTCTTTTCTGTAATTCACTACTCTCAGCATAAGCTTTTACAAGCCCTATATGGTTCTTCTTATGATCTAATCTGCTTGCTGCGATTACTGCTAGAAGTTCTCTCCTATCCTTATCTAAATCTCTATCAAACACTTCTCTAACCTTGTTAATTACAATATCTTCTTCCACATTTTTAGAGGTAGTTGAAAATAATTCTGTATTTGCTCCTGGAGGAACAACCGTAAACTTATTGTCATCATTTGTATCCACAGCACCTTTATATGCTCTGTGGCCATACTGTTCCATTCTCTCTTGCAGTGTACTTACAAAGTTAACTGCTGAATTTGCCATACTTATTCTTTCAGCCATTATTCATTTAGTAAAATTATATCTTTGATCCATCTCTTCAATGTTTAATAGACTTACGTTCAATTTATCCATTTTTTTGTGCACCCAGTGAATGACCTGTAAATGAGTATGGAATACCTGTTTTTTCTTGCAATATAGCCCCAGCTAATCCACCATCTCCATAATGAGTAGTAACAAAATCGGGCATTTCTCCCTCGCTTTTATAGAATGCAATAATATTTTCAACATATTCATTAAGGTGTTCCCATAATAATTCTTTATTTAAAAAATTTTTTCCTCCAAAAGGAATTCTAATTATTCTTACGTTTTCTACACCCTCATAGTAATCAATCTGATTTTCAAACCCAGGCCATTCATCATCAATTATTTGTCTTGTAATAATATCAATTTTATGACCTAACTTTGACATGGCAATTGCAACTTCTTTAACATATACAAGCTGATCGCCAAAATCAGGATGTTCGGTCCAGTACAAATCATTATTATCAAAATTACCCTGTGGATTTAAAAAAGCTATTCTTCTACCGTACCTTCTCCAAATAGATGAAATGCATCATCTTCTGATGGCTTGATAATATCTATTTTTGATAACAGATTTTTTATGTACTCTTTGCCATCATGATTTGGTTCCCAAAGAATTTCTCTGTAATTTGGATCAAAACAAACCAAACTACCTTCCTCTTTTGCTATTTCAATAAATTTTTCCACTGTGCTTCTTGAAGGATTATATGAAATTGACCAGGATGAAAGATGTACAATCTTACTTTTCCTTATTAATGACTTATTGAGGTCATTGATTTCTATCTTTTTGTCGGGTCTCTATATGCAATAAATTTTGGTGTTGTCTTACTTTTATTAACAACAACCATTGAAGTATTACTATGTTCATCAAATTGTACACCTTCAGTATTCACACCGTTTTCCTTTAAAGTATCAACTAGAAATTCGCCAAAATCATCCTTACCAACTTTTGTAACAATCGCAGGATTTCCACCTAATTTTTTGATGTTCATAACTATATTGCCTGGTGAACCGCCAAAATACCTATTAAATTGTGAACAGTTTAAGGTATCACTATATTCTGTTGATATCATATCGATTAATATTTCACCAACAGCAGTTAAATCAATTTCTTTTATCTCAGAAAATTTAATCTGATCGTTAAATTGAAACATATCTTCACCTCAAAGATCATTATTTAAGAATGCGGGGAAACTGGTTTCCTAACTGAGCAAATAAAAACTAAACTTTAGTACGAAAGTATAGTTTTTATAATTATATTCAATATAAAATAGCTCATCAACTATTGATATTTCAATAAAAAACACCTGATACGTCTAGAAATCAGGTGTTATCAAAGACCATGCTTATTATACCTTAATAAGACATCGCAGCACTTTCAATATGAAACTCATAACCTTTATCTTCCGTAATGTCAAAATCATAGTTGATGCCTCTAACTAATACCTCTATAAGCATTTCTACTTTTTTCATTATTTTATCAATATCATCTACTTTCCACGTTCCTTTGATGAAGTCCACAGATCCTTTTGTTCTATAAAAATAAAATGGATTTCCAATTATACTACCACTTTCTTGCTGTACTAATTTAATTTTTTTACCATTTGTAGTTCCTTCTATTTGATACTTGCCCATATTTCCATAAAAGGTTATGTATCCTCTAGTAATATTAACATTATCCTGAACATTGATATATTCTTCAGCATATATCATAAGCCCTTTAAAAGCGCTTTTTTCGTGAATTATGACTAATCAAAAAAAGCCAGTCAGGGTAACTCATACCACCCTAACTAGCATATTAACATTCTATTAAATGATTGCTTCCTGCTCTAGCTTAATTCTTTCATCCAACATATAGTTTACGATTTCCTCAAACTCTTGATATCCTTCTTGACCTTTATTCACTAAATCTAGATAAGCATTTATACCTTTTTAACAAATTCAGATTTTAATTTCATAGCTCCAAAACCATTAATTTTGCAATCAATATCATGATCTCCATCAACCAAATGTATATTTTTTACTTTTGTACCTATTTTTATAACTAATGAACTTCCTTTTACTTTAAGGTCTTTAATTACTGTTACAGAATCACCATCGTTTAAGACATTTCCATTTGCATCTTTGATAATCTTTTTATCTTCACTATTTTCGGTTTCTACTTCTAAAGTCCACTCATGACCACATTCTGGACAAACTAACTGAATTCCATCTTCGTAAGTGTATTCTGAGTTACATTTTGGACAATTTGGCAAATCTAACATAATTTCATTTCCTCCATTCGTTATTGCTAATTTTAATATATAAAAATTATTTTCAATTTCCTTTTTTAAAATTTCATAAAAATAGCAATTAGGAACTTTTATATATTTATATCCTATCATAGTCTTCTCATATTGACAACTCATCCACCAAACTATCCTTGATGATAAAGTCGTTAAATTATTGCCTCCTGCTCTAGCTTAATTCCTTCATCCAACATATATTTTATGACTTCCGCAAACTCTTGATATCCTTCTTGATCAATAAGTTTCTTTAATTGTTTACCATAACTATCTGTAAAAGAGTCACAAAAATTTCGATACTCTTCTAGAGTCGCTTGATCCATATTAAGAGATTGTAATTTAGGAATTAGATCTTTAAGTTGCTTAAAGATTTTAAAACCTCCTAAATCTATATCTCCCCAATGATAAAATAAAACTTCCTGGTCATGGTTTTGGCAATAGTCATAGATTTTCTCCAAAAACAATCGTTTAATCGGACTGTAAAAGCCACCAAGATAGATCACTAGACTATCTTTATCAACACCTTTATTCACTAAATCTAGATAAGTGGCCTTATTTTCAACGGTTAAAACTCTTTTAATCACTAACTCCGTGAGAGTAAAGTTTTTGATCATCAAGCTATTCATAGAAGACCCATAGATAAAATCAGTAAAATCGAGCTCTTTGTCGTTTAGATCTATCTTCAATGGCCCGATAAATAAAAGTTCCACAGATGATTTAATGATCCCAATCTCTTCTAATACATCTTCCGTTCTAACTTCATCATCCTTTAGATAATAATCTCTCACAATTTTCACAAGTCGGCTACGTACATTTTTTTCAAATATCTTACTACCTCCAAGATATTTCCGACTAAAAATCCGCTCTAGCACCTCTTCTTCACCCTTCAATTCCAATCCATGAAAGGTATCTAATATTGCTTTTAAAAGCTCATCATCAGAAGGAATTGAGCGTGGCAACTTCTTATTAGCCTCAATCTCTAGTACGGAATCATCCAAAAATGAGATCATCCAGTGAATACTTAATTCATCTCTGGCTTTTTTAAATTTACTTAAAGTTTCAGTAACAACCTCACTTTTTGCCTTCCGCTGGTTCAGGCTATAAGCTTTCTCCACCTCTGTAAGAACTAGCCATACTGACTTTAATATATTTCCCTGTTCGAATTTAACCCAGTCAAATTCAACCACACCTGCACGTTTGAGCTCCCCCACCGCCCCATGAACTCTTTCTTTCTTCTCCACATCCTCTAACTCATACTGTGGAAACTCTTTCTTATTAAATTTAAGCAACACCCGTGTTTGAATCGAAGAATCGCCATAATAATGCTTACTTCGCTCATACTTATCCAACAGTTTATCTAAAATCAGTTTTTTATAATTCATCAGATCACACCTACACAATCATTTTCGATTAAACTTCAGCCATCTCTTTTTTATAGTCATAAGCTTTTACCACCGTCTTCTCACCAAGTCGCATAACAGTTAGGGTTCGATCAACATTCGGAGCAATATCACCAATCTTTTCTGTCGGTGCAGAGATAATGGCCTGTAATCCTAACTCGCGCAAAAGACCTAAACTCTTTTGAATCCGTTCATGATCCATCTTATTAAAAGCTTCATCAAAGGCGATTAAGCGTAACGTATTATTTTCTTTAGAATTAATCCGATACTTCTGGACAAAGGAAGCTAAAACCGAGATATAAAATGGAGTTTGAGTCTCTCCACCCGATTTCTTATTTAAAACCCGAGAAAGTCTAGAGCGAACCCCCTGTTCATTGGTAACAATCAGATCAAAGGTTAAATAGGTTCGATAATCAGTATATTTCTCCAAGTTTTTCTCTAGACGACTTTGCTCATCAGCAGTCAAATCAGCACGTCCCACATCTACAATCTGTTTAAAAAGATCATCAATAGCTTCCTTGTGTCTGATCTGAAATTCTGATGAAAAGAGATTAAAACCATCCATCAACATCTCATCAGTGATCATATCATAGTACTTCTTATTTTGTGAATTCGGTCTAACTTCAAAATTGTACTTGTCCCGTCCAAAGGTGATTCCCTTTAAAGCAGCATTCATCTCAGTGATCTGATTTTTAACTAAATCAATATTTCCTTTCAGTTTACTGATAAAATCATCTTGAAACTGGCGTTGCGCCTTTTCAGCAGCATCTTTGATCTTTTTTTCATAATCCACCAGGTAGGTCTCTTTTAACTTATTCCACTCATTGAAATAGTCTTCATTAGTAATTTTTTGAATGTCATAGGAAGCTTTATAGAGTGAATTATACTCTGAACGTTCTGCAACTAGATTCTTTTTCTTACCGCTCATCTGAGTAAAGGTTCTGGCAAGAGCTGAACTAAAGTTCTGTTTAATTACCCCTGGTTGTTTTCCTTCAAGTTCCTTAAGGAAACGAGGTTCACCTATTGATTCTCTAAACTCTAGGCTAAATCTTTCACTAATCTCAGCCCACAGTTGATCTCTTCCTTCTTTCACTTCAGGTATTTTTGAACTAATTAACTCTTTCATAACGCTGTCAAGTACAGCTAATTTACTACTGATAGCGGTAATTTGAGCCTCGATCTCTTTCAATTCTTTCCTTACTCCGTTTAATTGATCGTCTAGCTTTATAAGATACGTCAAATCAAGACCAGCAATCTCTTCTTTAATCTTTGTTAATCTCTCTTTAATCTGATCATAAGGTTTAAGACTCTCTAGATCACTTATTATATTGGTAATCTCATTTTGAGTCATCGGTTCGATCTTTCTCACTATATTAAGACTATTCACCAATCCACTTAACTCACTAATCTCAATTTTCAAACTAGCCAATGTCTCTTCTTTGACAATAATCTGCTTCTCCAATGATTTCTGACCGATATAAGGGTGTTTCCACCGTTCAGGATTCAATTGACGAGCAGTATAGTTTTGATAAAGCATACCTGTAGGAGTAATAGCTAGATGATATTTATTTAAATCCTCCACCTGTTCACACTTGGTCACCCGACCCAAAATATAGTCAACATAAGCTCTAGCAAAGATGTTTTCAGTCTCCACCTCTTCAGCTAAACTCCCAGCCATTGATTTAGGTTCCTTCTTAATAATATTTCCGATATCTACCAGACCAATATCATGCAATCTTCGACTTGTCTTTAACTTATCATAAATCTTTAAAGCAGGCTGAAAATACTCCGGTTCTATTAACAGGTAAAATTTCTGAGTATGGAGATAGCCTTCAATCGCATTTCGCCATTTTTCATCTTTAATGTCAATAACATCGGAGAGAATGTCCACATTAATGGATAGCTCACTTTCAATTGCAGCTTTCAACTCTAAAATTTTTGGATTATAAGGCTTGATTCCCTGTTTTAGTTGCTCTATTTCTTTGGCAATGGTTTTAGCTTCATTATTCTTACTTTCAAAATCCTGATTTACAGAGTAGTATTTATCGTTAACCAGCTCACGATACTTGTTCATCTTTTCACGCAGACTCTGCAACAACTCACTTTCGATAGTTATTAGCTCATCACCAGTTAGTTGAATTAACCAACTCGCCTCATCTCCTAATTGATCTACTAATTCACGAACACTAGCAGCATCCTCAAAAATATGAATAATCTTTCTCAAATCACCCACATTTTCACGCCACTTTATGCCATTTGTGTGCAGAATTTGCGTCAGTTTATCTCTAATCCTATCTATTCTACGTAGATCCTTTTGGCACTCTTCTTTCTGACTATCTAAAGATTCCAACTTTTTATTTACATCAGATTGGGCTTTTTCAGTAATCAATCTTTCTTCCTCCTGAGCCAACCGTCCCTTCTCTTTCTCATTAGTCTGTAGAAGATCTGCCAACTCTATCTTTTCTGTCTGTTTTTCAGTTAGCTGGCCCTCATAGACGTTCAGCTTTTCCACTTTTTCCTGATGTTCAGCACGTTTCACCAGATAACCCTGTTCTTCAGACCGTTTCTGATCCTGCAAATATGGCTGATACACCTTATCAATACTTTCTAAAGATTCTACTCTTGTCTTAACCATCTGAACTTCCATCTCAAGTTGTTTATAATATCTAATATTATCCTGCATATCTTGAATATCTATTTTACTATCTACCTCACAAACAAACTCACTAATAAATCTCTCAATATCTGCAATAGGAGTAAACTGAACAGCCTTTTTAAATAGAGTAAAATATTTATCATTGATCGAACCCATGATCCCTAAAAAAGTCTCTTGATAACTCTTATTGGTATCGTAGAAAGAGAGCTTATTTGAGTAATTATTTTTACCGAAAGATTTAAACTCTTTAAGTCCCATCGTCTTCTCGTCGACAATAAAATGATTTTTAGGTATGGGGTGATCTTTTAAAATAAAAAATTGATGCCCATACTCACCATCAGAATAGATATCGAAGACAACCCCCACTACAAAAGGCTTCTTTTTTACAGTATCATACAACTCAATCGCAAGATAACTAGAAAAATCAAAACCACCTCTAAGATAATTAAACCCACTAGCCCCATCGTCACTAATCTCACCTAAAAGATACCCTTTTAAGGAACGATTTGAATTATCATTAGCAGATTTATTAAAGAAACTACCTCTTGTATCGCCAAGCATCACCAGCTGCAAGGCATCCAGAATAGTCGATTTACCAGCACCATTTTTTCCAGTAAGGAAGTTTAAATTCTTAAACTCGATTAGTTCATGCTCAATATAATGCCAATTAAGCAAAAGCATCTTCTTCAATTGCTTCATCTAGTTCGGCCTCCTCATCTGGGGATTTATCCTGCATCATCTCAAAAATGGCGGAAATCTTTTCATTTGTAACAATAAATAGGATTGACGAATAAATAATAATTCTGGTCTCAGGATCAGCCCATCTACCCTCAATCTTATCAATTATATTGTAGCGTTTTAAGAGAGATAAGATATTATGAATCTCAACATCTGCTAACTTTTTGCTAATTAGACCAATACTAATCATCTTATTTATGAGATCGCCCACTGTTATTATACTCTCTCTTTTTAAAGATAGCTTTTCACTCTCTTCCTCATAGATTAAACGCAAAGTATATAAGATCAGGGTCTCATTTTTATTTAACCGAGTTCGATTCAAGCCAAAACTATTTTCTATAAAGATAACCCCATAAGCATTGTCTTTCTTCAATAACCACCCGGCGATTTTCAAATAATCCCGAAAGATTTCAAAGTGTCGCTCAACAAAACTATAGTCACGATTTATCTTTAACCTTTTCTCTGAACGATCTAAACTCTCTCTGAGCAGATAGGTAGAGGCCAATAGTTGGTTGACCAATTGGGTAAAATCTTCTTTATCTTTCACAGTCATCCTCCGATATTGTTCAAACCACATAATGATTACCTCTTTCTACTTAATTTTAGACATGGAATCGTATAATCTGAAACCATTACTGACCCTTCCAAAAAGTCCACCCGATAGAATGAATTCTTTTCATCAGCTTTCAAAACAGCTAAGATGGTCATGATAAAATCATCATCTTCCTTTAAGTTGAGATCACTACTATAGATCTCTTGTTTATCTTTAAATTGACTCTCCATAAATTTCATAATCTTCGCATGGGAAAAGCTCTTTTGTACCTTCTTTTGGAACTCCTCAAACTCTTTGGCGAACAGTTCTTTATCTACTTTAGAGTTCATCTTTAAAACTTTGGTCTTCTCACGAACCCTATTTTTACCTTTAATATAGAGAGACTGTTCATCTAAGAACTTCTGAGCGAAAATCTGGGCTGAATACTTCATCTCTTCTAACAAATCATCTGCTCTTGGGGTTTCTTGCTGGACATATTTTAAAATCTCGATTAGTTTCCCTTTGATGCTTCGGTCAGTGTTGAGTAAAAAACGAATTTTCTCAAATGATGCTCTGATATATGCAGTATTTTTGCTATCTACCTGAGTGATCAAATCATCCATCTTCTCATAGGCAGTCAGGATCTGACCGATCATCTGATTGATCTCTAGATATCCGTCTTCTTTGTTTTGAAAGGCTTTCATTCGAAGAGCAGAATCTAGTAAAATATCCATGATCTCTTCATCGTATAACCAGGCTTTGAGGATTGTCATAATTGGCCCTTTGTAACGTGGCACAGAGTCAAAGGTTTTTAAAGGATAGTAGATTCGATCTTCTACTAACTGTTTAAAGTTATCAAAATGATCTGCCAAAATTTCTTTCATCTGACTTCGTTCAGAAAGTAATCGACTATAGTTTTTAATCTCATTGGAAAGACCCTTCAACTCATCAATCAGATTGTTAGTATTTTCGTAGGCAGTCTTTAAGGTTGAATACATATATTCATTTCTTTCACTATCGGCAGTTTTTAACGCCGAGTATGTTGTATAGACATACCCATTGTATTCTCGTTCAGAGATATTCACTAGATCATATAAAGTATTGATGATTTTTAATGAATAACCAGGTACAATAACATGTTCATCAAAAGTACCCGGAATATAATCTTTATCAATCCAGCCTGTGGATTCTAGCCTTCTAATCAAAAAATGTGCCATTGAAGATAAATTTTGATCCTCTGGAATATCTTCTTCATCCAAATCCATCAACAGATCTTCCAGATTATAGATCAGTATTGATATAAACTCATCTTTTTTAAGAATCATATTTTGCTTATATGCCTTGCGAAGGGTGAAGAGGGCATGTACATAAATTTCTTTATTCTTCGACGCAAGGATTGAAAAGAGATTCTGAGGAATCTTCTCGAATAAGTTCATCATTAGTTCCTCCAAATATAATTTTACTATTCTCCTCAATATTCTCGAATAAGAGGGCTTTTCCTTCTAATATTGCCGAAATAGTGGGGGAGTATACGTTTATGGGGGTAAGTTTAATGCGAAAATGAGTTTTTTATAGTTTTATGCAGGGTCACAAGAAGGCTATCCCATATTCATCGGATAAACTGAATACTAATGATCCTGCAGATTTTGTTTACGAAATTATTCATACTGGAATAACCTTCTACAATGAAACTTTTCAGCGCTAATTTGTTGGAAGGTTTTTTAAAACAAAAAAAGACCATGAAATTCAGTTCTGCTATTTCATAGTCTCTTCTATTCACAAATTATAAAAGTATTCGTTTCTTTATCGTGTTATGTAAATGTTAAACTCAGATAAAAGTAAATTTGAGACGACAGACTAGTTTGATTACCCCTAGTCAGGGCGCTTCTTGGTAATTTCCGTCCCCAAGTGGAACACATGGTCATCTCATTTACACGTGCAGGTTTTAACTGCATTATATTATACCTTTGTTTTTTCTTAAGGTCAATATTGTATGCCTTTACACAGCTCTAACGAGTAAAATATTATTCGATCAAT
>JAGMES010000135.1 GCA_023128035.1 Halanaerobiales bacterium
CATAAAAGGAGAATACAGAGAACAATTTGAGAATTGATCTATTTAGGACTTTAGCTCTATTTTCAAATTTATAGAGTGTAATTACATATTTAGGAAGGCGATTACTCAATTTTGTTGAATAAATTAAGTAGTAGATTTAATCTAAATTATTAATCTAATTATCAATCTAATTAAAAAAGGGGGTTTTTCTATGCGTAAAAATTTAGTTTTTGTTTGTTTAATCGTTTTGATAGGAGTATTAGTGGCAGGGTGTTCTTTGAACGGGATAATAGCACAAACAGATGTAGAATTAATAAGAGAATTAGCTAATAGTTTTCTAGATGATGCTACAGATATTTTAGAAAGTGAATCAGGTGACGAGTTTAATGATGTTGAAACATTATCTGTGATTCTTGCAAATGAGAATTATGCCTATAAAGCAAAATTTACACGCAAAAAAATGGAAAAAATCATAAATAACATTGAGGTAGATGAAGAATTGGGTATAGGAACAGCGGAAATTGCTGTTACAATTCCTGGTCAGGTTGAATTATTTGATGAAAACTCAGAATCACAAGGTTTCAAAGATGCAACTTTGAGTGGTATCAGTATTTTTGAATTTGAAAAGAGTAATGATAGATGGAGAATTACTAAAAGAACAATGGATTTATCTACTCAGGACACAAATTTAGAAATTGAAGATCCAATATTAAAGCCACAACCGGTTGCTCCTGGTGGTGATTTAACAATTAGTGTAAATATAACTGGTGAAGATCCTCAAAATATAAGAGCTTTAGTACGCAACCGTGTAGGTACAAATAGAAAAAGACTCTACCCAACTAGTGAAGGAGATTTTACTACAATAATGCCACTTGCAATTAACTCAAATGCTGAAATAGGTACGCATATTGGTATTATTAAGGCTGTAGTTTGGGGTAGTGTAAGAGATTTGACAACAGATGAAGATGGCAATTTTACTGTTTCGGTTCAAATGTCTATTAGAAACTTTTTTGTTGAAGTAGGAAACGAAGAATAAGAATTTTAAATACAAAAATAGCCCCACGTTGACCAGGGGCTATTTTTTGTGTTATAAATTAATTCTTTTTGTCATCTTCAGAGAGATCATCAATAATTTCTGCTTCTTCCATCAGCGCTTTTGCATCTTCTAAATGTACTTTAAGAACCATAATATCAACATCGCCGAGCATTCCTACAGTAAATGGATGAACAGAATGAGATGCATCTGATCGGAGAAAAACAGGAATATCATTTGTTTCCAAAAGGCTTTTATAAATATCTGCAGTAATTTGATCTGTAATCGTTAAAACAACCCAATTCATTTCAGACATTTTTTGAACTCTCCTTAATAAATTTTTTTATCATATCAACACCCAATTGATACCCTTGATTTAATATCTCGGGTCGTGTTACTACTGGCTCTTTGTCAATATTGTCAACAAAGAGGTTCTTATAATAGTGTGTGTTGATTGATTTTAAAAAGAGATCCATCACCCGAATGGAAGGTTCAAATTCTGCAGATTTTTCTGGATTTCCTGCGGTAGCTACAAAAACTCCTAAACGGTATTTTTGTCGGTTTATGATGGATTTTTGATGAACATATTTGCTGGTCCAGATAGCCTGACAGCGGTCAACCATTCCTTTTAATTGAGCGCTGATAGAATTAAAGTAAATAGGGGAAGCAACAATAACTAGATCTGTTTCATTAAAGAGGTTATATAGTGGCTGCATATCATCTTTTAGAACACAGCCTAATTGACGCTGACATCTGTCACAGGCAATACAGGGACTAATATCTAGGGTTCCCAGAAAAATTCTTTGGACTTCAACGTCCCCCTGAGTTGAAGTGATTCCTTTTAAAATGTATTCCAGAATTTTTTGACTATTCCCTTTTTGTCTGGGGCTTCCGAAAATCATTAGTACTTTTAACATAATATTTCCTCCAAGATTATCAAAAAAAGATTAGTTATTATCAACCTTAGCTAAAGTGCGTAAGAGTATAGTAATGAAGAAAATTTCCAATGGCGCAATAATTAATCTTGCTAAAACTCTGGCAGGGAAGATTGCCCAAAAACCTTTGCTATACATGATAATCAACCAAATTGTGTTAAGAGTTAGTGAAACTACTATGTTTACTAATATAACCGAAATAGCAATTTTTATCAGAGAGTGCTTGGTCTTGGTATTTTTTCTTCCTATAAAAATGATTCCAGGGATGAGACCAGTAAGACCAGCACTGATTGTAAAACCAATGAAGAATCCACCTTGTGATCTTAGCATGATTCCAATAAGATCAGCACCTATTCCAGTAATAGCTCCAGCTAAAGGTCCAAAAAGAATACCAGCTAGAATAATGGGTACGTTACCAAAACTAATTCTGATTGTGGGCCCTATCATAAAGCCAAAAAATCTTGTTAAAATAATGCTCATACTTATTAGCAACCCCATAAATATTAATGTTCTGGTTTGCCACTTCATTGATGAGTCCTCCTTCTCTTTAGTAATTAGGCATATTGTGCCACACTAAAGAGGGGGACATCACTTTAATGTGGCAGCGGACGCGGCATTGTATCGCAGACATAAATGTCTTTCGTTTAAAGGCAACATCCCATCCCTTAACACTTTACGCACAATACCTACTCTGCCTACGTAAATTTTACTATACGGAAGATGAAAAGTAAAGCCAATTTTCGATATAATTCGTCGCGCATCATTTTCTATTAATGTTCTTGATCGAGCATTGAAAATGAACAATACTATATGGGAATACTGTTAAAAATAAAGCTGTGTCCAACTATATTAAAAGTACTCTCTTTTTGGGAGAATTTTTTTTATTAGCAGGAAAGATTAGAAACTTGTCGAATATAATAATTACAAGAAAAACTGTTAATAGTTAGTTGATAGCGAATAATAGACGATTGGAGGAGTAGAAATGGAATTACCTAATTTAGTGGATACAGACTTAAAGTTTTTTAAAGTTCAAGATCGTAATTATGTTTTTGATATTCCATCTTCTACACTTTTTGAAATTTATCCTGATATAAAATCAATTTTAGAAAAATCCATACATCAGAATTCAATATCTTATTTAGAAGAGCTGGAAAAGGAATTTAATTTCTTAGATTGGGTAGAAATTATTGGAGAATTAAAGCATATGATTGATCATCGACATTTAACAATTCATTCATCAAAAATTATACCTTATGAACTTAAAGAGCAAAACTTAAACTGTATTACATTACATCTTTGTCACGATTGTAATATGCAATGTGCATATTGTTATCAAAAAGAAGAAAACTTTGATAAAGAACCTAAGTATATGTCGGAAGAAGTAGCAAAAAAAAGTATTGAATTTTTGTTTAAGAAAGCCCACGAAGATCGAATTCAATTAAATCTCTCTGGTGGTGAGCCACTTTTAAATGTAGATTTGATTGAGTTTATTATAAAAATTGGAAGGGAAAATGAAGAAAAATATGAAAAAGAGTTGGACATAGCCCTTTTTACTAATGGTACTATTCTAAATCATAGGATTTTAAAAATTTTAGCTGAAGGTCAAGTTGAATTGATCATTCATCAGGATGGACAATTAGAAGATAATAATAAGATAGACTGCTTAGAATTGCTTAAAGATAGTGGAATACAATATCAAATTAAAGGACTTATTCATCACTATAACTTACCTAATTTCCTAGATACATTGAAATTATATGAAAAAAAAGGTTATTCTTCGATTAATATGGAAATATTAGGGACTAAACCTGAAAATGAATATGCTCTAACTTCTAAAGATATAGAAGTATTAAAAGAATATATGAGTACATTTTTTGAACGGTATAAAATGGGAGATCCGTTTGTTCAACGTTTATATCATGTATCTTTAGTAATGGATTTGATTAAGAATAGGAAAAATTACGGATATGCTTGTGGAACTGGTAAAAATTATTTTTGCATCGCTCCTTCTGGTGATATTTATCCTTGTCATTTGTTAGTTAATAAAAGTGAATTTCAATTAGGAAATGTGTTAAAAGATACATTTAATCAGAAATTAAGAAAGAATTTTTATGAGCCATTGCATGTATTAAATCGAGAAGATTGTAAAAGATGTTGGGCAAGATATCTGTGTGGTGGCGGTTGTGTTGGCGAAAACTTTTTGGTTAACAATAATTTAAGCGATAGATATACTACACGTTGTGAGCTTACGAAATTTATATTGGAAAAAGCAATTGAAACATACTGCTCATCTTTAGCTGAGGAAGATAAACTTATTTTGAAGCATGAGAGGAGGAAAAAAGGTCGTGAAATATATAAAATTAGTTAATGGTATGAAAGAGGAGGACAATGGTAGTAATGAAGGAATAATCTTTAAAACTGAGCGAAATTGCATTAATTTATAAATACGTTTACGCAAAACCAGTGATAATTTAAGTTTATTAGATTTTATCACTGGTTTTTTTATTATTAAGAGGATTATTTGATCCCTTGGAGAATTTATACAATATGGGAATAAGAATCAGGGGTGAGAGAGATAATGAGTTTAGAAAATAAAAACAGTCGTTCTTCTGCGGAAGTCAATATATTTGGAGAAACTTTGCAGATTAAAGGAAAATCCAGTGTAGATTATATGAAATCTGTTGCCAGGTTTGTAGATGAAAAAATGTATGAGTTGAATCATAATTACCCAAGGATGTCTCGTAATAAGATTATAGCTCTAGGAGCAATGAATATAGCAGATGAGTTAATTAAAGCAAAAGAAGAAATTGAACTTCTTAAAAAAGGTTTGGAAAAGGTGCAAAAGGAAAAAGAAGAACTGGAATTAGCTTATGATCGTTCGCAGAAATTAATGCAACACTACCAGAGTGAATATGAAGAAATAGCTTTATTATTAGAAGAGGTGGATTGAAGTGAGAGAGATTGTATTAATTGATCTGGGGATTATTCTCTTTATAATATTTTTTACGTTTAGAGGATATCAGCAAGGATTAATTCGTCAAACTATAGCTTTAATTGGATTGATTTTGGGTTTACGTTTGGCGATGGACAATCATCAATATATTGCAACATGGTTACAGGCTCAATTTTATATTCCAAATGCAATATCAACTATTATTGGATTTGCATTGATTTTATTTATTGTGATTTTGGTTATAAATATAATTGGTTGGATTATGAGTGGCTTGGCTAAATTAATTTTTCTTTCTTTTTTTGATAGGTTAATTGGTGCTGTTCTTGGATTGGTAAAAGGAGTAATTGTCGTTTATTTGATTTTGTTGTTAATTTCAAAAGTGCCGTATCAACAGATTTCAAATCAACTAGAAAGATCGGTATTAGCAAAAGAAATGCTTGATTTAACTCCATATATTGAGGAGAATATTGAACGAATTATTCACCCATAGATAAAATTTACTCCCTATTTTTGAGGGGGTTTTTTATATTACGTAAATGATTCGTCCACAAAAAGTATTTTAGTCACACTCACATACTATATATAGTAATGAAACCGTCTACTCATTACTATATATAGTATGTGAGCCTTTGTGTGACTACTTTTTGTGGGCGAATCATAAATATAAAGAGAAAATTGATTTAACGACATTTCAGAAGGGGAAGTCCCTCTCCTCTATAGGTGGGGTGTATAAGTAATGGGTTTTGTCGAAACTTCAGTGGGGGACCACTTCTTGAAGAGGCAAAATCCCCTTCTGAAGTCGTTGAACTTAAGAAATAATAACGCAGTTATTATTTCGACTTTGATGAAGGGAAATTAAAATTTTAGGCGAAAGAAAAGAAGTAATGGAGTTCGAAAATATTGGTTCTCAATGAGGAAGTGATATAATGAAGCATTTGTCCATTGCCTGGAAATTGCGAGAAGTTGCTGATCTATTAGCCCTCCTTGGAGAGAGCCATTTTAAAATTCGTGTTTATCGTAAGGCAGCAGGTCAACTGGAAAAATTAACTGAAGATATTGAAAAAGTTTGGCATGAAGGTAGGCTAACAGAGATTGATGGAATTGGTAAATCAATTGCTGAGGTGATTGAAGATATTTTACTCACTGGAGGTTCGTTATATCTAAATGAGTTAAGTGCCAGAGTATCTGATTTGGATAATAGATCAAATCAAAAAAAGAAACAACATTTAACGACATTTCAGAAGGCGGTTTTCAGAGAGAATTCCCTCTCTTCTATAGGTGGGGGTGGAAGTATTAGAACAATTCAAAACTTTAGTGGGAGTTCAAATTTCCTTCTGAAGTCGTTAAACTTAAGAAATAATAACTACGTTATTAATTCGACTTTAAAGGATAAAAGGGGTAGAATAATTATTGATGTGGCTTTACATTTGGCACATGAAATTATTGCCAGACTTAAAATAGTTAAAGGTGTAGAACAAGTAGTGATTGGGGGGAGTTTGAGAAGATTTGATGAAAGCTTAAATGGCTTGACTCTGGTTGCAGGGACTTGTGATGTCAAAGAGTTAATTAAAATTTTTATTCGCCTTCCAATCTGTCGAGAAATATTAAAACAAGATGAAGGCTATGCAATGATATTGACTAGGGATGGGATTTCAGTTGAATTATTTGCAGTAAGACCTAAACATTTTACACAAAAGTTAGTAGTGGCTACTGGTTCTGAAAGTCATGTTCAATTGCTAAAAAAGCTTGGAAAAGAACAAGGCTGGAAATATAATAATTACCAGTGGTTTGACAAAAGAGGAGATGAATTAGTTTTTTCTTCAGAAGAAGAGTTATATCACATTTTAGGCTTAAAATATATTATTCCCGAATTACGTGATGGGGAAGAGGTAATATTATCTGCCCAAACTGAGAAGTTACCTCAATCTGTAGAATTAAAACAGATAAAGGGTGATTTAAATCTTAAAACTCGCTGGAGTGGTGGAATAAATAGTATTGAAGAGATGGTGATTAAAGCTCAAACTTTGGGTTATGAATATATTGCTATCTGCGATCATTTGAAATCTTATTCTCGTTCGAGGGATCTTAAAGGCATGGCTATCGAGATGCTTCAAGAACAACTCAAAGAGATCGATGAGTTAAATGCAAGGTTTCCAAAGATTCGTATTTTAAAAGGAATTGAAATCGAAATTTTAAAAGATGGTAGTTTAGGTTGCCCGGATGAGTTACTTGCACACCTGGATTTAGTAATTGCAGGGATCTATACAGGTTTAAATGATGCTGAGGAAGTTTTAACTCAACGTATGATAGCAGGTATGGAAAATCCTTTTGTTAATATAATTACTTATCCGACAGGGCGTTTGTTAGATCAACGTGAAAAATATTCTATAAATTTTGAGCAACTTATAGATGCTGCTGAAAACGCAGGAATAGTTTTGGAAGTAAATAGCAGACCAAATCGATTTGATCTTAGGTCTGAATATTTAAAATTGTGTAAGGCAAAGGGAGTTAAGATAGTGATTAATTCTGATGCTCAAAGCATCAAAGAGTTAGAACACATGGAGTATGAGGTTGGTTTTGCAAGACGTGGTTGGCTTGAAGAGGCTGATGTGCTAAACACATATTCTTTAGAAAGATTGCTGGGATTTTTAGAGTCGAATAGATGACATTGAAATGAATTATGTTGTATAATAAAGTGTGTTAATTAATCTGCAAGCAGCTTTTTGAATCTACGAAGTAGATTTAACAACATTTCGGAAGGGGATTTAACTTCCAACGAAAGGTAAATCTTATAAGAAAACTTACCCTCACTTATTGAGACTGGCGGACTTATGCCTTCCGAAAATGTTGTTAAAATAAAAAAAAGAGGGGGCTAATAATTATGGAACAACATACCCTCAAGGTTCTAGAATATTCAAAGATTATTGGAGAATTAAGATCATATGCTTCTTCTAAGCGTGGTAAAGATCTGGTAGATAAATTACAACCCTATAAGGATTTAGAATATATTATAGAACGGTTGAAAGAATGTAGCGAAGCCAGATTAATGCTTGATGTAGTTCCAAATATTCCATTAGGCGGGATAAGGGATTTACGTGAGATTTTATTGCGTGCAGAAAAAGGTATGGCTTTGGATGGGCATGATTTATTGGATGTGAGCAATACTTTATTTGCTGTCCGACGGTTAAAAAATTTCTTCATGGATTTGGAAGATGATATTCGGGGAAATAATCCATATCCTAGAATCTTGAAAATAGGAAAACAGATTGTAACTTTTAAACCGATTGAAATGGCGATTAATCAGGCTATTGATAATGGTGGTGAAGTGTTGGACAGTGCCAGTCTTAAACTTCGCTCAATCCGTAGTCAGATGCGAACTGTTGGTGGACGTATTAAGGAAAAATTAAATAGCATTATCAGTGGAAGTACCTATCAAAAAATGATACAGGATGCTATTGTTACCATTCGTGGTGATCGTTATGTAGTTCCAATCAAAAGTGAGTATAAGGGAAGTTTTGCTGGTATTATTCATGATCGTTCTTCTAGTGGTCAAACTCTTTTTATTGAGCCGATGGCTGTAGTTAATTTGAATAATCAGTTACGCCAATTAGCTGCTGATGAAGAAGAAGAAGTTTATCGAATTCTAAAAGAATTGACTAACAAAGTAGTTCTGGAGATTGATAGAATTAAAATAACATTAGTGTTATTGGCAGAATTAGATTTTATTTTTGCACGAGCTTTATATAGTCGAACTCTTAATGCAGTCGAACCTGTATTAAATAATATAGGTTTGATTAATTTAAAACAGGCTCGTCATCCATCATTAAAAGTTAAACCCGTACCAATTGATGTACGGCTTGGAGATGGGTTTAACACTCTTGTCATTACAGGACCGAATACTGGTGGTAAGACAGTTACTTTAAAGACAGTAGGACTTCTTACATTGATGGCTCAGTCAGGATTACATGTTCCATGTAAGTCTGGGTCTGAAATGTCTATCTTTGAAGGAATTTATGCAGATATCGGTGATGAGCAGAGTATAGAACAATCTTTGAGTACTTTCTCATCTCATATGACTCAGATAATTAAAATCCTTGAAAAGTCGAAAAAAAATGATTTAGTACTTTTTGATGAATTAGGAGCAGGTACTGATCCTGCTGAAGGTGCTTCTTTAGCAATGGCAATTTTAGATTATCTTCATCAAAAGGATATTCTAACGATTGCTACAACTCATTATTCTGAATTGAAGAGCTATGCTTATTCAGAAAATGGTGTAGAGAATGCTTCTGTAGAGTTTGACTTGGAGACTCTTACACCAACCTATAGATTGATTATGGGAATTCCAGGTAGATCAAATGCTTTAGAGATTGCTTTGCGGTTAGGTTTACCGAAAAGTATTATTGATCACGCTAGAGAAGGTATTTCTAATGAAGAGGTTGCAGTTGATAAGATGATTAAAGATATTGAAGAGAATAATATTCAAATCCAGAAGGAGAGGTTGGAAACTCGGTGGATCAAGCGAGAGATGGAAGAACTTAAAGTCGATTACGAAAAGCAAGTTAAGCAGTTAGAGGAACAGAAAAAGAAGATTTTAGCTCAAGCTTTAGAAGAGGCCAAAGAAATCGTCAATAGTACCAAAGAAGAAGCTAAAGATTTGATCAAAAAAGCGCGAAATGTGCATATGAAAAATATTGAGCAGACTAATCTAGAAATTAAACAACAATTAAAAATAACTAATGATAAGTTAGCTGAGACTCTCCAGAAGTTTGACAAATCTACAAGGAAGTCTCGAAAGGTACCAGTAAATTTAGAGCTTGGTGATAGAGTGCGTATTCTTTCTTTGAATCAGAAGGGTGATATTTTAGAAAAACTGAATGAAGAGGAGTATGTGGTTCAGGCTGGAATAATGAAAGTAACAGTGAACAAAAAGGATTTAGATAAAATTGAGGATTCAGCTGATCAAGGTAGCAAAAAAAGGTTTACTAAAATTGTTAGATCAAAGAGTAAATCTATATCATCAACTCTTGATTTGCGCGGAGCGCGATATGAGGATGCTCGTGAACGGACAGATAAATATTTAGATGATGCCTATCTTTCTGGATTAAAAGTCCTGGAAATTATCCATGGAAAAGGAACAGGCGCATTGCGTGAGGGGATTCATGATCTTTTAAAAGGTCATCATCATGTTGATGATTTTCGCTTAGGTAACGATGGTGAAGGAGGAGTGGGAGTAACGATAGTAAAACTTCGAAGTTAATAACAAGGAGGAAGAACCTGCTTATATAGCGGGTTCTTTTTTTATTGATAAGAAGATAAAACTGAAACCTTTAAGTAAAAATATACTAAAAAAACAGTAAATAATCAAAAAATATATCTGATTAAATTTTTAATAAAATATGAAGGAAAAAAATTATGAGGAAGAATACTATATTTAGATTAAGGAATTTTAAAAGGAGGAATAATTGTGGAAAAAATGTAAATTTATTGCAATTATTTGTTTAGTGTTTATTTTTATGAGCATACCCTGTAATTCAAAAGGGTTACTATTCATCGTGATATATATGGAGTCCCTCATATATATTCTCAAAGTATAGAAGGATTATATTATGGATGGGGGTATGCTACCGCTCAAGACAGGCTTTTTCAATTAGAAATGTTAAAACGTGTTTATAATGGAGAGGTTTCAGAACTTTTTGGAGAAGACTACTATTCTTTAGATTTATACTGGAAAACTGAGTATCCAACAATGGATGAATTGAAAGCATCTTTTGAAAGCTTTGATGAAAAATATAAAATAATTATACGTTCATATGCAGATGGCATAAATGCTTGGATTGACGAAGTGATGAATGATCTCGATAAAAAATTACCCTTAGAGTTTCATGAGTTTGGAATTTTGCCAGAACATTGGGATGAAATGGATGTTGCCGCTGCAATAATGGCAAATTTAGGTGTATTTATGGATCTAACCAATGAAATGATTTATACCGAACTCTATACATACCTTTTGGAAAAATTCGGTGATTGTGCTGATGATTATTTTAATGATATGGCTTGGATTGATGATTCTAGCGCCTATACTACTATTCAACGCGAGGATCAAAATGGCTCAGATTTAGCAAATGCTTCTATTAAAGATAGTCAAATTAGCATGCTGAACAAGAAAGGATTAAGTAAATTTACAAAAATTTATTCAGAGAAAGAGAAAAATATTTCCGAGCTTTTAGCTATTTTAGGCTTTGATATTCCAACAAAGATTAAAGAGGGTGCTACTGAGGCTATGAGTTATTGTGTGGTTGTTGACCCGGAAAAATCAGAAACAGGTAATCCTTGGCTGATGGCTGGCCTACAGGTGGATTGGTGGGTATCATCTTTAATTTATGAAGTAGGTTTACATGGTGCTGGATTTGATGAATTACCGTCCGTACACTCGTTACTTCAGTGATGAGTTAGGACGGTAATTCTTTACATATGTAAAGAATATATTAAACATAAAACTTTGGTATTGCTTGTATTCTTCCTGTACATATGCTATAATACGCATAGGAGGAATATTATGAATTTACATAAAGGTCGTGGCTATGTTTAGTTGCAACAGTTAGTGAAAAAAGGATATAAGTTCAG
>JAGMES010000136.1 GCA_023128035.1 Halanaerobiales bacterium
ATGTTCTAAAAGCTTCATGTCTTTGAATCAATTGTAGGAAGGTTTCTTTAAAATGTTCTTCGTCCAATTCACCTTCAATATACATGATTCCTGGCATATTATAATTTGTACTATCTGTCTCAAATTGATTTAAAATAAAGAGCCTCTTTTGAGCAGACGAAACTGGATAAGATTTTCTTTCTTCTACAGACTCTATCGAAGCATAGATAGTCTTTTCTGCTTCTCGAATATATTCTGCAATTCCTTTTATAGTCGGAGTATTGAAAATCGCTCTTAAGGTAAGTTCTACATTGAATTCTTTAAATACTTTTGCAACAAGAGCCGTAGCTTTTAAGGAATGACCGCCAAGTTCAAAGAAGTTATCATTGATTCCTATCTTCTCTATTCCAAGAATTTCACTCCAGATATCAGCCAATTTCTTTTCCTCATCGTATCTCGGAGCAACATATTGTGTACTAATACTGATATTACCATCAGGTTCAGGTAAATCTTTTCGATCAATTTTTCCATTCGAAGTCTTAGGTAGTTTCTCTAATTGTATGAAATAAGATGGAATCATATAAACAGGAAGATATGTGGATAGTTCTTCTCTTAATTCTGATACAAAAAATTCTTTCTCACTCACATGATATGCACAAATATATTTGTTCCCCTCACGGTCATCTCTAGCAACTACAACTGTTTCTTTTACTCCTGCAATCTTTAATAGCTGTGCTTCAATCTCACCTAGCTCAATTCTAAAACCTCTGATCTTTACCTGATGATCGATTCTACCCAGAAACTCTATATTACCATCAGGAAGCCATCTTGCTAAGTCACCAGTTCGATACATTTTTTCCCCATCAATAAATGGATTTAATACAAATTTTTCAGCAGTTAATTCTGGTCTATTTAGATAGCCATCAGCAACTCCTACACCGGATATACATAACTCTCCTGCTACTCCAATTGGCTGGAGATGAAAATTTTTATCTACAATATAAAGTTGAGTATTATCAATGGGTTTACCAATGGGAACATTCTTTAGTTTATACTCTGGTAAACAATCAAAATAAGTGACATCAATAGTTGCTTCTGTGGGACCATATAAATTATGTAAAGTTGTACCATTATGCTCATTCAAATATTGATTAAACTTATCTACCTGCGTAACATGTAGCTCCTCTCCACTAGCAAAAACCTGCCTTAAAGTTTTTAATTTGGAAGTAAACTCAATAAAATCTAAAAACACATTTAACATAGATGGTACAAAATGCATTGTTGTGATCTGGTATTTGTCTATCGCTTCAACAATCATTTCTGGATCTTTTTCCGCTCCAGGTGCTAGAAAACAGACTTGTGCTCCAACTAATGACCACCAGAACATCTCCCATACCGAAACATCAAAGGTAAATGGAGTCTTTTGAAGAATCACATCCCCTTCACCGATTGGATATTTTTTCTGCATCCAGTTCAATCGGTTGATTAAAGACCTATGTTGAATTGCTACCCCCTTTGGCTTGCCTGTAGAACCAGAAGTATATATTACATAAGCCCTCTGTTCTGAAGTATTGAGGATTTCTAAGTTTGCGCTATCACCAGTATATATTTCTTCATCTTCTAAGTTAAATATTTCACCACCAAATTGAATTTGATCTATAATATTACCTTTGATTAATAAATACTCTATCTTACTATCGTCAAACATATACTGAATTCTATCTTTAGGATACTCTAAAGATATCGGCAAATACACTCCTCCTGCTTTCACAATTCCCATTATTCCGATGATCATTTCAAATGAGCGTTCTAACATAATTCCTACTATCTGATCTGATTGAACACCTTTCACCCGTAATACTCTTGCTAATTGATTGGCTTTTTCATTTAATTCACGATAGGTTAATTGCTTATCATTAAATAGAACTGCAGTTTTATTCGGATTTTGTTCTACCTGTTCTTCAAATAACTGATGGATTGTTTTAGTTTTTGGATACTCTGCCGCAGTTGAATTAAAGTCATATATTAACTGCTGTTTCTCTTCCTCAGAAATCATCTCTAGATCAGCCAATTTTGCTTCTGGATTTGTGATGATTTCTTTGATAAGATTTACAAAATGACCCGCCATTCTCTCAATCGTCTCTCGTTTGAATAGTTTTGTGCAATATTCCAGAGTAAATATCATTCCATCCTCTGTTTCACTTGCATTAACGTCCAGATCAAATTTTGCAGTCTTTCTTTCATATTCATATGGACTAAATCTTAAATCAGAGATCGTATTATTTTCGTTTTCTAAGTTTTGCACACTAAACAATGTATCAAATAATGGATTTCTACTCAAATCCCGTTCTAAATTCACTTGATCTACTAACATTTCAAATTGATAATCCTGATTTTCATAACTTAGTAATGCATGTTCTTTAACTTCTGCAAAAAAATCAACAAATCTTTTATCACCTACAGGATAATTTCGCATTGCCAGTGTGTTTACAAAAACTCCGATGATATTCTCCAGATCAGGATGTGGTCTTCCGACAATTGGCGATCCCACAACTATATCTTCTTGACCTGCATATTTTGCCAATAAAAGATTATAAGCTGCTAAGAGTGTCATAAAGAGGGTTGCACCATTTTCTGATGCCAACTCTTTTAATAAATCTATTTGCTCTTTTCTGATCTCAACACTCACTCGATCTCCTTCGAAACTCATTTGAGCTGGTCTTGCATAATCTGTTGGTAAATTGAGTACAGGAATCTCCCCAGTGAACATTTCTAACCAATGTGCTTCCTGTTTTTGAATCAACTCAGATTGAAAGAGTTCATTTTGCCATGCTGCAAAATCTTTATATTGGATTCTAAGTTCTGGCAATTCTTTCTCTGCATATAATGCCATAAATTCTTTCAATAAAATACCTCTAGATACCCTGTCAGAAATAATATGATGCATATCACAGATAAATAAATACTTGTTTTTAAGTTTAATAAGCTCTACTCTCAATAAAGGTGCTATCTTTAAATCAAATGGCCTGATAAATTCTTCAATCATTTTTCCTACTTGATTCTCTTCTGCTTCTAAATATCTAATATTAAAATCTACTTCCTTATGAATTCTCTGAACAGTTTCTCCATCCACCATTTCAAAAGATGTTCTTAAAGCTTCATGTCTTTCAACCAATTTTTTGAATGCATTTTCAAAACCTTCTTGATTTAGTTCTCCTTCGATATACATTACTGCAGGCACATTATAGTTGGTACTATCATTGTTCAATTGATTCAGAAGAAAGTGTCTCTGTTGTGCAGAAGATAATGGGTAATATTCTTTTTCTGCAACCCGTTCTATCGATGAATAGATACTCTCATCTGCATCTTTGACAAACTCAGCCAATCCTTTGATTGTTGGTTTCTCAAAAATCACTCTTAATGGAACCTCGACATCCAACTCTTTAAATACTCTAGCTGTACATTGGGTCGCTTTTAAAGAATGACCTCCAATTTCAAAGAAATTATGATAGATACCTATTTTCTCTATTCCTAAAATCTCTGACCAGATTCCAACTAATTTTTCTTCCAGTGGATTAGTTGGAGCTACATATTCTGTTACCAGATTCATATTATCCTGTGGATTAGGCAGAGTTTTCCGATCCAATTTACCATTCGGTGTCAATGGCAATTCATCTAGTTGAACAAAATATGATGGAATCATATAATCTGGCAATTCTTTAGAGACATAATCTCTGAGCTCCGAAACAGTCAAATCCGTATCTGCAATAATATAAGCTGCTAGATACTTGTCCCCATTCTCATCTTCATTGTCAAGCACCACTGCCTCTTGAATCATTGCATGGTTTAATAATTGTTTCTCAATCTCGCCGATCTCAACTCTAAATCCTCTAATTTTAACCTGATGATCGATCCTGCCGATAAACTCCACCATGCCATTAGGTAACCATCTTGCTAGGTCACCGGTTTTATATAATCTTTCGCCCGGGACAAATGGATTTTCTATAAACCGTTCCTCTGTAAGATCTGGCCTATTCAAATATCCTCTCGCCAATCCCTTTCCAGAGATACATAACTCACCAGTCACTCTAAAAGGAACCAAATCTTGATTTTTATCCAGAATATAAGCTTTCATATTACTATTTGGTTGACCAATCACAGGTCTTTTCGCAAATTCATTTATATTATTCTGATCGATTAAGATACTCAAACATCCAATGGTAGCTTCTGTTGGCCCATAATGATTCATAAAATTGATATCTGGATATTTATTTTGATACACTTGCAAATCATTCAGTCTGATCTTCTCTCCACCTAAAACGATCAGTTTAAGTGAATCCAACTCCTGACCAGCAAGGAAACTAGGACTATTGACCATCATGTTAAATAAAGATGGGGTCACTTTAATATAAGTAATAGAATTTTTAGCAAGATAATCGATCAAGAGATTTCCTTCCCTGTATAAGCTTTCAGCAACTATATGCAAAGTAGCACCATTAACTAAGGCTGACCAGAGTGCTGTATAGCCCAAATCAAAAGCATATGATGAAAGTAATACTGAAACATCTTCATCAGTAATTTTTCCTTGTTTTGTAAACCAACTTACATAATTCACTAAAGCTTGATGTTCAATCACTACACCTTTTGGTTGACCTGTAGAACCTGATGTATAAATAATATATGCCAGATTATTTGGGTCGTTCACCTGTTCAAGATTTGGAGAGTCAATCTTATATTCCTTATCCAGATACAGTTTTTCAATCTCTATCTCCTTCTCTTTTTCCACTGCTGATTGGGTTAAAAGAAGTTTTGTCCCACAATCTTTAAGCATATATTGTATTCGATCCAATGGGTATTCGGGGTCGATGGGCAAAAATGCCCCACCGATCTTTAAAATTCCCAAAAGTCCGATCACCATTTCCAGTGACCGTTCTACCATAATCGCTACACTTTCTGCCCCTTTTTCTTTTAAAGTTCGGGCCAACCCATTCGCCCTCTCATCCAACTCACAATACGTAAGTTTTTGATCTTCAAATATCAGGGCGACCTTATCAGGTGTCCTTTCTACCTGTTCTTCGAATAATTGATGGATTGTTTTCGATATTGGATATTCTGCTTCTGTTTTAGTCAAATCAGATAATAGCTGCTGCTTCTCCTCTGCTGAAATCCACTCTATCTCTGCTAATTTGATATTCGGATTTTGCATTACCACTTCAAAGAAACGAACAAAATGTCTTTCTATCTGCTCAATCGTCTCTTTTTCAAACAAACTTGAATTATATTCGATCTCACCTTGAATCGACTTGCCTTGCTTTGTAAAAGCAAAAAGTATATCATATTTTTCATCTGCTATAAATTTTTTATCATGAATATTTTTCAAGATAACCATTACATCCATTAAAGAAGAACGATCAGCAGCCATTAGTATATTTAAAAGTTCAAGCAACTTATAAAACGGGTAATTTTGATTCTGATTTGCCTCACTTACGGTCTGCTTGATCTTAATCAATAATTCCTTAAAGGTCATATTCATCCTAACTTGATTTCTTATAGCCAAAAGATGATTCATATACTTTGCGTCCGTTTTTTGGCTGAATACAGGTGCACCTATGATTATATCTTCATTTCCAGTGTACTTTGAAAGTAAATAATTGATTCCAACTAGTAAAATTACATTTAGAGCATGGTCAGAATTGTTACTAATCAAAATCAGTTTTTCAATAACCTGATCAGAAAAGTTTATATGAACTACTTCTTTTTTATCCTGATACTCAAAAGGTCTAGTATAATCAAGTGGAAAACCACTAATCACTAGTTCCCCTGATAGCTTTTTGAGCCAATAATGTTTTTCTTCTTCAAATTTACGACTGGTAAGCAATAAATTTTGTGAACGTTTATCTTTCATAACTTTATCCCCTCACAATCTTCCTTAAGTTTTAAAGTTAAAACTGAAATCATCTACAGGGGTACTTTCTAATAGCTCTACGTCACTTTCTACTTCGATATCTTTGATCTGAATTTCACTATTTTCAACTACAGCATTTAAGATTTTGATGAAATTACCTGCAATCTCTTCAATCGTTTCTTTCATAAATAATTCCGTTTTATAACGTAAAGTAAATTGAATACCTTCATCCATCTCAACTGCGTATAAAGCAAGATCATGTTTTGCTACATTATTTTCAAACTTATATGGAATAAATTTCAACCCATTAACCGTTCTCTCTACATGATCTATATTTTGTAATGCAAAGAGTGTATCAAATAATGGATTTCTTCCAAAATCTCTTGCCAATCCAAGGCGATCCACCAACATTTCAAATTGATAATCCTGACTCTCAAACGCCTCTAATGCCTTTTCTTTGACCTCGCTTAAGAATCTCGCAAAGGTTTTGTGGCTTTGAGGATAATTTCGCATAGCTAAAGTATTAACAAACATTCCTATGATCTTTTCTAAATCTGCATGAGGTCTACCCGCTGTAGGTAATCCCACAACTATATCTTCCTGGTCTGTGTATTTAAACAATAAAACATTATAAGCTGCCAATAGTATCATATACATAGTTGCACCTTTACTAGATGCCAATTCATACAATTGGTCTCGTAGCTCTTTTTCTACACTAAAATAGATTCCATCTCCCTCATAGCTCGTCACAGAAGATCTTGGATAATCTGTTGGTAAATCAAGAACAGGAACTTCATCTGCAAAGGTATCTAACCAGTATTTCTCCTGAGTTTTGATCAAATCAGATTCAAAAAGCTGGTCTTGCCAGGCTGCAAAATCTTTATACTGAATTCTTAATTTTGGTAGCTCCTTACCTGAATAAAGATCAATGAACTCATTTATCAAAACAACCCTCGAAACACCATCTGCAATAATATGGTGCATATCAAATAAGAAGAGATGTCTCAAAAGAGTAACCTCAATCAACCCTACTCTGAGTAACGGCGCTTTGGTTAAGTCAAATGGTTTGATAAATTCCATCACAATTGTTTTTAGCTCATTTTCCTCTGCTTTAAAATTGATTATATCTAGATTATCTATATCCTTATGAATCCTTTGCACAGGTTCGCCATTAATTTGTTCAATTGAAGTTCTGAAAGCTTCATGCCTTCTTACCAACTCTTTGAATACATTTTGCAAAAGTTCTTGATTAAGTTCACCTTCTATGATCATCATTATCGGCATATTGTAACTGGTATTATCATGATTTAACTGATTAATAAAGAACATTCTCTTTTGGGCTGATGATAGTTGGTAATAATTTTTGTCTTCCACAGGTTCTATAGCAGCATAAATGCTCTTTGATGCAGCTCTAATATATTCTGCCAACTCTTCCACAGTTGGTTTTGCAAATATTTCTCGCAATGGCAGCTCAACATTCATTTCTTTAAATACTCTGGCAGTAAGCTGAGTTGCTTTTAAGGAATGACCTCCCAAATCAAAGAAGTTATCATTAATACCAATCTTTTCGACTTCTAATAATTCTGACCATATTTTCACTAACTCTACTTCATTTGAATTTCTCGGTGCCAGATAAGATGTTTCAACCTTAATACTACCCTGAGGCTCAGGAAGTGCCTTCCGATCCAGTTTGCCATTCGGTGTCAGTGGTAATTCATCGAGTTGAACAAAATAAGATGGAATCATATAACTCGGCAACCCTTTAGATAAATCACTCCGTATCTCTGAAACTGTGAATTCCAAATCTGAAACGATATATGCACTAAGATATCTATCACCATTTCCGTCTTCTTTATCTATCACCACTGCCTCTGTAATAGCATTATGGTTCAATAACTGTTTCTCAATTTCTCCGACCTCAACTCTATAACCTCTAATCTTGATCTGATGATCAATTCTGCCGATAAATTCAATCATTCCATCTTGTTGCCATCTAGCCAGATCACCAGTTTTATATAATCTTTCACCTGACACGAAGGGGTTTTCTATAAACCGTTCCTTCGTATGTTCTGGTCTATTTAAATACTCTCTCGCAAGTCCTACGCCTGAGATACATAATTCACCCATTACTCCCATTGGTTGAATTTGATTATTTTGATCTAAAATATAAGCTTTCATATTACTATTCGGCCTACCGATCACAGGTTTTTTCACAAAATCAGCAAATTTATTCTGATCAACCAAAATGCTCAAACAACCGATGGTTGCCTCTGTTGGCCCATAATGGTTCATAAATATTACCTCTGGATATTTTTGATGATATCTTTCTAAATCATTGACTCTGATCTTTTCTCCTCCCAATACGATCAATCTAAGAGAATTCAAACCCTCATTGCTCATAAATTTCGGACTATTGACTAACATGTTAAATAATGATGGTGTCACTTTTATAAACGTAATAGAGTTTTCACTCAGATAATCAATCAGCAGATTGCCATCTTTGTAGATGTTTTCAGCTACTATATGCAAGGTCGCACCTCTCACTAAAGATGACCAGAGAGCTGTATACCCTAAATCAAAGGCATAAGATGACAGTAACACAGAAGAATCCTTTGAAGTTATCTCTCCAGTTTCAGTAAACCAATGGATATAATTAACTAAAGATGCATGTTCTATAGCTACCCCTTTCGGCTTTCCTGTTGAACCAGATGTATAGATAATATATGCTAGATTATTTGAACTACTTGATACCTGATTTGAAAAATTATAATTTGCTGATATACTTTCAATATCTATAACTTCAATAGGTAAATCAAAATTAACCTGTAGTTTTGAGTTGGTTAGTAATAGCTCTGTTCCTGAATCTTTAATCATATACTCGATCCGTTCTGTTGGGTATCCTGAATCCATCGGTAAATATGCTCCTCCCGCTTTCAAGATACCTAAAATTCCAGTTATCATCTCAACTGATCTATCAATAATTAACCCTACACTAGTATCAGCCTGGACACCCTTTTCCTGCAAAACTCCCGCTAGTTGATTAGCTTTAGCATTTAACTCTTTAAATGAAATTTTTTGATCCTCAAAGCAAACTGCTATTTTATCTGGTTCTCTCTCAACAAGTTCTTCAAATAATTGATAAATTGTTTCTTTCTCTAGATACTCTTTACTAGTATCATTAAAGTCAAATAATAGCTCATTTTTTTCTTCTGATGCAAGCATTTCAATCTCTCGTAACTCTATCTCTAGATTTTGAGTAATTTCATTTAATATGTTTACAAAATGAGATAATAACCTTTGCATTGTTTCTTTCTGATATAGACCAATACTATACTCAAGCATAAACTTGATTTTATTATTTATCTCAACTGCCCTTAAAGTCATATCAAACTTTGATTCTTTATCTGCAACCTGATAAGGAGTGAATTTAAAATCATCAAATTTGATTTCTGCCTGCTCCATATTCTGCATTGTAAACATAACATCAAATAGTGGACTTCTGCTTAAATCTCTTTCAACATTCAGTTTCTCCACTAATCTCTCAAATGGATAATCCTGATTATTATATGCTCTTAGAGAATTTTCTTTAATCTCTAGTAGAAATTCTGCAAAAGTTTTAGAGTTTTTTGGATATGCTCGCATAGCTAGAGTATTAATAAATAACCCAATTATCTGATCTAATTCTGCATGGAATCTGCCGGCACTTGGTGAACCGACAACAATATCTTCCTGACCAGAATATTTAGATAGTAAAACATAATATGCAGATAACAAAGTCATATATAGAGTAGCACCATTTTTCTTTGACAATTGATTAAGTCTAGCTGTAAGTTCTCTGGTTACTTCAAAATTAACTAAATCACCTTTAAAACAGATTTCTTTTGATCGTGTAAAATCTGTCGGCATATTTAATACAGGAAGCTCTCCTTTAAACATCTCCAGCCAGAATTCTTCTTGATTTTTAATTTCAGAAATCTGGAATCTATGTTTCTGCCAAACAGCAAAATCTTTATAGTGGATTCTTAAATCTGGCAACTCTTTTCCACGATATAATAAGGACCATTCATTGATCAAAATATTCATTGAGATTCCATCAGCTATAATATGATGCATATCATACATCAACAAATATTGATCTACTATTTTAAGCACCTTTACTCTAAATAGGGGTGCTTTTCGTAACTCAAAAGGTCTGATAAATTCTGAAATAATTTTTTCTACTTCTCTTTTCGACCCTTCCATATATTCTAGATTGAATTCTAGATCCTTGTGAATTTTTTGCATTGGTTCACCATTAACTAAATCAAAAGAAGTTCTTAAAGCTTCATGTCTTTCCACTAAATCTTTAAATGCTTTCTCCAATCGTTCTAAATTTATTTCTCCATCTATTAGCATCAGATTTGGCATATTATAACTTGTAGTATCACTTTCTAACTGATTTAGAATAAAAAATCTTTTTTGTGCTGAAGAAAGTGGATAATACTCTCTATCTTCTACTTTTTCAATTGAGGAAAATCTTTTTTCTTCTGCAAGGCTCACAACTTCAGCAAGTTCTTTAACAGTAGAAGACTTAAAGATATCTTTTAAAGAGATTTCAATATTAAATTTTTGATTAATTTTCGAAGCTATAGAAACACCCTTTAATGAATGCCCACCTAGCTCAAAAAAGTTATCATAAATTCCTACTTTAGCTGTGTTTAAGACTTCCGACCAAATTGTAACTATACTATCTTCGATTTGATTTGTCGGTGCTACATATTCTGTCGTAACTCGTCCATCAGGTTGTGGTAATGATTTTCGGTCGATCTTTCCGTTAGGAGTGAAAGGCAATTGCTCTAACTGGACAAAGTATGATGGAATCATATAATCTGGTAGTTCTTTTGCTAGATATTCTCTTAAAGAAGATACTCTTTTTTTATCTTCAGCAGTTAGATAACAGCATAGATATTTATCTCCATTGGTGTCAACTCTATCTAAAACAATGTTCTCAATTATCCCAGGATAACTGCGTAAAAGATTCTCTATCTCGCCAGGTTCAATTCTAAATCCTCTTATTTTAATCTGGTTATCTTTTCTACTGATAAACTCTAGATTACCATCATTTAACCACCTGACTAAATCTCCAGTTCGATACATTTTTTCACTGGTATAGGGATTGACGGTAAATTTTTCTTTTGTTAGAGCTGGTCTGTTTAAGTAACCTCTTGCAAGAGTTTCACCAGATACACACAATTCACCTATAACTCCTATTGGAGCTAAATTATCATCCTTATCAAGTACATATACCTGGGTATTAAAAATAGGTTTACCGATTGGAACACTTTTATATTCATTATCCGCTTCGAACGAAGACCAGGTTGAAACACAAATTGTAGTTTCTGTTGGACCATAAGCATTAATATATTCAATTTTACCTTTCCATTTATTAACCAATTCGAAATTAGTCTTTTCACCAGCAGTAATCACCTTTTTTAAAGTAGTGATTTTTCTAGGATTTAAATTTGATA
>JAGMES010000137.1 GCA_023128035.1 Halanaerobiales bacterium
GTATGCAAGTGCGACTAAAATACTTTTTGTGGTCGAATCATAGTATATAAAGATGGATTTTTATTCAAAAAATTTTATACCACGGATTTTATAGTATGTGGTTTTTTCATTTTTAGATGAGTGAAAAATTTTTATTGAGGGGAGAATCTGAAATATGAGAGCTTTCCGTCTTGAGAATATAAAGTCTTTTGTGGATTCAGGGGACATAGAGTTTAAACCAATAACAATTTTTGTTGGACCAAATAGTTCTGGAAAAAGTAGTTTAATGAGATTTCCAGTGGTTATGCAACAGACGGTTAAAGAAGATATTTCTACACCATTACTTTTTACTGGAAACCAAATTGATTATGGTGATTTTGAAGATGTTGTCTTTGGACATAAAACTGATTCGGATATTGAATTTTCTTTAAAGTTTAGTGCTAAAAGATTGGAAAATATTTTTAA
Organism: Halanaerobiales bacterium; assembly: GCA_023128035.1. Next base: position 445 of record JAGMES010000137.1, read on the forward strand.
AATAACATCGCTTGATGGTTTTTTGGGTGATTTTACATCTAATGATTTTTTTAGAAACGACACTGATATTAAGATAAATGTGAAAATAAAAAAAAATGATAGGAAAATACAACTAAAAGAATTTTGTTTGTATTTTAATGAAAGTAATATCATTAACTTTATTCTAGCAAATGATAAATATAAAGTAGAATTAAAAAACATGATTAATAATAGTTTTACTTTACAAGCAGTCAATTTTAATTGTTTTGGTAATATTATCTTTAATAAGTTTATCCCATCTGTTGAAAAATTCGTTAAAGAAGATATATATGAGATTTTATATGAACAAGTCACCTTAAAAGAACGTAAATTTTTAGAAATATTACAACGATCTGGTAAAATAAATCTTTTTGACTTCCAAGATTTCTTACAGTTGTTTGAGGATACACAGAATTTTCAAAAGGAAGATTTAATTCATTTCACAGCGAGTGAATCTTTAAAGTTTAAAGAGTTACAAGAAAAAGTTTTTTCATTTTTTATGGTTAACCTGATGTTAAAAGCAATAGAGACTTATTTAAAAAGTTACTTCAGTCAAATTATTTATATAGGGCCTTTTAGAAAAGATCCTGAGCGAGTTTATAGATTTTCAGAAAATAGGTATTCTCAAGTGGGGAAAAAGGGTGAAGGAACTATACTTTTATTAAGTCAAGCTATATTAGAAAATAAAAGTTGGGCTGATAATGTAACTCAATGGCTAGAAAGTACGATGAATTGTAACCTAAAAATTGCCCCTATAGATAATAGTTTATTTAAGATAATGATTTTCAATAAAGAAAATGGCGATAATGGGGGAGAGAATTTAATAGATGTTGGGTACGGAATATCTCAAGTACTACCAATTTTAACTCAATTATATTATGATATGGGTGAACTAGATGAAAAATATCGTGAGACATACTTGTATTACGCTCCTGAGAAAACATATATAATTGAACAGCCGGAATTACATTTACATCCTGCTGCACAAAGTAGCTTAGCAGATTTATTTGTTGAAAAAGTGACAAAAGATAGAGATTGTAAAATTCTTATTGAAACTCATAGTGAACACTTGATACGTAAATTACAGGTATTAGTTGCTGATCCTGATGTTGAAATATCTAAAGATGATGTTGTGATCTATTATGTAGATAAAAATGAAGACAATTCATCAACTGTAAAACGCCTGGAAATGAACTCAAAAGGACAGTTTACAGAAAAATGGCCTGCTGGTTTTTTTGATAAGAGTTATGAGTTAACGAGAGAGTTGATTAGGGTTTCAACAAAATCTCAGAAATAGAGGGTGATCAAGGATGAAATTGCAGATTACTCTTTGCCATTCTATTTTAGAATATTGTTTATTGAAGGCGAATATTTTTCAAAGAGATAATGATGCGAATAATCTGATGGAAGAAATAAAGCGAAGAAAAATTATAGTTAACTTTGATTTGGAAGCATATTGGAGGAATTTCTTTGAAGAAGAATGTCCAGAGTTATTATCTTTCTATGAAACTTTTTTGAGTGATTTTGTTCTTTATGCTGATGATTGTGAGCTATTAGAACGTTATATTGTTAGTGATAAAGCAAATCAACATTTTGATGACAATGATGATTATAAAAAACTACTGTATAATATATGTAGTTCTACTAAAGATAAAATATTATTTACGGAATTAATGGATAACTTAATTAACTCTATACAAAACGAAGTTGATATATATAATGTTGCGAGAATATTGGATCAAGTAGAAGAACATGCTTTGAACCTATACCGTTTACCAATTGTAAATAAGCAAATTGTTCGTGGAGATTCTAATGTTGCGTTAAGTAATTGGCTAAAGAGATTTATAGAGAGTGAAATGGATTTAATAATATGTGATAACTATGTTTGTGAGAATGAAGATAATTTGCTAAATTACATATTAGTACATATTCCAAATGGATCAAAGATTAAAGTTTATACACTTGATCCATGCCTTAAAAATAATAGAATGAATGAAAAGGATATAAAAGATTTATTTTTAAAGGCTCCATTTGCTAGTTGGGATTTTGAAGTGCACTTAGTTGGAAACAAGAAGGACAATCATTCGAGAGAGATTGTGACAAATGACTATATCATAAATCTGGACAAAGGGCTAGCTACTTTTGGAAGAATGGGTAAAACTGATCAATCTGTAATTAATATTAACTATAATAATAACTCTTATATTGTTCCAAAAAGTAGAAAAATATTATAATAATAAATGATTTAGATTTCTCGTGATCTTTAAAATAGTAAGAATTTTTTGTCACTTAGGGAGGAAAGTATATCATCAATGAAGAAAGAGTTTTTATATGCTATCTGAGAGGAAGAGTAGGATGAAAATAATTCGCGAAGGTGTCTTTTTTGATTATTTTAGTGATAGATATTTAAAAAGTGTCCAACTTCGAATTAGCCATGGATGTGGTGAAAACTGTTTCTTCTGTAATCTCCCTGAAAAAGAGGGGAACGAAGTTTCTTTTACACCATATCATGAGTTAAAAGAAGGTATTATTAGACTATGGGAAGATGGTATTCATCATTTTCATTTTTTAGATGATACCTTTCTTTTATATGGCAAGGTAGTAGAAAAAATACTCAAGGAGTTGGAAGGAATGGGAATCACTTTTTCCTTTGCAAGCTCCGTTAAAAACCTGATAAAGAATCAAAAAATTCTTACATCATTTAAAGTTTTGGGATTACGGAACGTAATGCTAGGAATTGAGAACTCTAATCAGGATGTACTGGAGCATTATCAGATTAATACTACTCCTATGAATCAGGAATATGCAATCCAAATTTTGCAAGCACTAAGAATTCAGGTTCAACTCAAATACATACTTTTCGAACCTCTTACTACCATTGATCACTTGAAGAAAGATATGGAGTTTTTAGAAAAACATAAGTTGTTGGGTCTTGCTCCATATTCAGATATACTCACCAGCTTTCTCGATTTAGAAGAAGATACCCCTATAGGGCGAGATTATCGGAAGCGTCAATTATATTTGCCTTCATCTGATTTAAATTTGCCTTATCAAATAATAGAAAATGAAGTTGCAGAGGTATTTAAGTGGACGCTTTATTTTGATAGGGAGTATGGTAAGTGGTGGAATCAGATTTATCAGCATTTAATTGAATTACGGATGAAACTAGCTCGGGAAAATTCAGGTTGGATGGTTACAAATACTGGTCAGGAACTGATGTATATAACTCTTCATTTAAGACTAATGCCTTATGATTTTATCAAAGCATTAATTTCTGCAGTTAAGAGTCATGGAGTTGGACGGATTACAAATCTTGAAATCAGACGGCAATGTGAGACGAAACTTTTGGAGATAGAAGAGATGTCTAAGGAGTTTGAAAGGAAAATGTAGTTTGGAGCTTGAAGTAAATTGTATAGCTGATATTTAATTGAGGAAAGATAAAAGAAAATCTTTCCTTTTTGTTTTGTCATAAGATTGAATTATAGAGGAGTTTTAACTCATAACATAGAAATTACTCATATGATTAGATAATGTAGAGAGGAGTGAATGATAATGAAGATTCCCTATGGTATATCTGACTTTTGCAGTATCCGAAAAGAAAATTATCTCTATATAGATAAAACAAAATATATTAACAAACTTGAGCAGATAGGAAAATATATATTTTTTATAAGACCAAGACGCTTTGGAAAGTCGCTATTTCTCTCCACATTAGAGCATTATTATGATATAAACAGTTCTGGAGAATTTACTGATCTCTTTAGTAATTTATACATCGGTAAAAATCCTACAGAATTAAAAAATAATTATTTCATTTTAAAATTAAATTTTTCAGGGTTAAATACTTCTACTGAAAGTGACCTTCGAACTTCATTTACAAAAATCATTTATCGTAGAATCTGTGATTTTATTGAATATTATCAAAGCTTTTTTCCTAATTCAGAAAAAATTTTAGAAGAATTAAAAGAGTCTTCAAGAGATTTTGCCAATCAAAGAGATTTGATGGATATTTTGTTTAATGCCGTAAGGAAAACGGGGCGTAAAATTTATCTTATTATTGATGAATATGATCATTTTGCAAATGACATTATTGCAATGGGAGATGGGCAGTATTATAAAAATATTATACAAGCTAGTGGATTTGTACGAGACTTTTATGAAACTGTAAAGATTGGTACTCAAGGTATTATTGATAGAATTTTTATGACAGGAATTTCACCAATTATGTTGGATGATATGACCAGTGGGTTTAATATCACACTTAATATTTCTATGCTTCAAATAACCAATGAAATGTTAGGGTTTACAGAAAAAGAAGTTGAAAATATTTTAAACAAAATTTTCGGAACGCTGGAAGATAAGACGATATTAGCGAATCTTAAAAGTTACTATAATGGATATCTTTTTAATGAGAAGGGCATAAAGAGAGTATATAATCCAGACATGGTTTTTTACTTTTGCAAGCAATGGAAACTTACTGGAGAATATCCACAAGACTTAATAGATGACAATGTTAAAATAGATTACGGTAGATTAAATCGTTTGATTTCTAATAGAGCCAATCAACAAACTTTGGAAGCAATTATCAAAGAAGAAAAGATTGTATCTGATATAGTATCAAAATTCTCTTTTGAGAAGATGTACGATGAGACTTATTTTGTTTCTTTGTTATTTTATATGGGGCTTTTAACAATTGATAAAAAAATCAGAACACGATTATTTTTGAAGATACCTAACTTTGTGATCAAAACAATCTTATGGGAAGCTTTCGCACAAAAATTACGACAAAGATATCAACTTCAGTTAAATATAAATGAATTGCATGAAGCAATAGAAATGATAGCGTACGATGGAAAATTAAAACCTTATTTTCAATTTGTTAGTAAACATATTTTGCAGGTTTTATCTAATAGAGATTTAATTCAGTTTGATGAAAAATATCTAAAAATGATTCTGCTTACCTATCTAAGCTATGCAAATATTTATAAGATAGAAAGTGAGCGAGAAGTTGAAGGTGGTTATATTGACATTTTACTGGAAAAAGATATTCGTTATCCTGATGTGAAATATGATTGGGTTTGGGAGTTAAAATATCTTAAGAAGCGAGACGAAGGTCAATTAGAAAAGGTAAAAAAGGAAGGTTTACAGCAGTTAGAGAGATATGTTTCTAGTAATAAATTTAGAGATAAAACGAATCTAAAGAAAGCTTTAGTAATTTTTATTGGAAAAGGCGAGTTTGAGATCATTACTCCCTGACCAAATTAGACGAATAAAAAAAGGCAGAGTAGCTTTCAACTAGACTCCGCCTTTTATCTATGCTCTTTTTTTCCTCAGTTTAATCTCTTTCCACTTTCCTATACTATATCGCCTATAAAACATCGCAGCTCTTCCCATAAAGTCAAGAGCGAAGGCAAGCCAAACGCCTGAAAAACCTAGCTTAAAGACAATTCCCAAGAGATAGGCCAGAGCTACACGAATACCCCAAACACCCATAGCAGTAATGTACATAACCCATTTGGTATCTCCAGCACCTCGAAGAGCTCCAGCAAATGTGAGGATAATTCCCATAAATGGTAGTGAAACAGAGACAATTCGTAAAGCCATCACTGAAAGTCGGATTACATCTGGATCATTGGTAAATAACATACTGATGGGTTTGGCAAGGGCAAAGATACCTATACCAAAGATCAACATAAAAATGGATGCCATTTTGGCTGCAATATAGCCTGCTTTTTCAGCACGTTCTTTTTTTTCTGCTCCCAGATTTTGTCCAACCAAAGTAGTTGCAGCGATGCTAAAACCGAAAGCAGGCATATTAGCTATTGAAATTCCTCGAATTACTATCTGATTTGCTGCTAGCGCAGCAGTACCGAGACCAGCAACAATCATTGCTAGAAATGTAGTACCACTATTGCGGATTAATTGTTCTCCAGCAGCAGGAAGACCAATATTTCCTACCTGTCTGATAATATCCCAGTCAAATTTAAAAGACTTAGGCCAATGAATTTTAAAATTGGTTTTTCCCTTACTAAGGATATATAAAACAATTCCAAAAGCTAGGATTCTAGCGGCTGTAGAAGAAATAGCTGCTCCCGCCACCCCCAGTTTAGGAAACGGGCCAATTCCAAAGATCAATAACCAGTCAAAGACTATATTAAAAAGGTTTGCAAAAACCATCACTTTTAGTGGAGTTTTCATATCCCCCGATCCTTGCAATATTCCATTTAGAACCATTTGAGTAAAGAAAAATGGAAAGGAAACAGCAAGAATTTGAAAGTATATTGTTCCGTAGTGGATAATCATTGGATCTGGAGTTTTTTGTGCTGAGATCATCAAATAGATAATCTGCTTAGAAAAGATAAAAGAAAGAATACCAATTATCAATGCTACTGTAAAAGTAATAGCAATCGATTGACGTGCCACATCTTCAGCTCGTTTAGTATCTTTTGCTCCGATGTTTCGCGCGACAAGGGCAGTTGTTCCTACACTAAAAGCTGTTGTAGCACTTATGATAAACCACATTAAATTGTTGCTAATTCCTACAGATGCAATGGCTGCTGGCCCTATTGAGCCTACAAATGCTAAATCTACAATTCCTACTATCATCTGAAGACTCATTCGTAAAACAACTGGCCATGCAAGAAATACAATACTTTTAGGTATATTCATTGCAGTTAAATCTAGATTATTTTTTTTGATCACTAATCGATTACTCCCTTCAAAAAAACATTTCGTATTAGAAAATATTAATTTCATTAATGATAACATACAATATTAAGTTTTGTCAAAGGCATATCCTTTACCTCTTGTACATAAAAATTAATAACAGAATAGGAGAGGAGGGATTATAGTTGAAACTGAGTAGAGGAATAATCTATAGTGGAATTTTTACACTCCTTGCAATAGTTTTAGCATTTCCATATATATACTTCATGGTTGCATCGGGTAGTCCTAGTCATATAGTAGATCATAATGTTGGTGTTCCATGGGGAGAACTATTTAGTGAAATTTCTAAATTGATTATGGTGGTATTTCTCTCATGCATGATTGGTTTTTTCTGGAGTAAAAAAGTAGGTTTTGCGGGGCTAGGAAATCTAATGGATTTGCGTCGAAACTGGAAGCAAATTTTAATTTATGGTGCTTTTATCGGTTTTTTGGTTTATATTTTTGGAGATAGGTATTTTTACAAAGTAGCTCCAGGATTTTATCCCGCTCAATTAAAAGTTGCATTCTTTATACCATTTTATGCGTCTTTAGTGGAAGAAATTTTTGCTCGTTTTGGGACTATGACGTTGTTTGTGAAAATTTTTAAAAATAGACATATTGCAAATATCCTTGCTGCTTTGATCTTTGCAGTTGGTCATGTGAATATGTTTCAAGTTGCAGGAATTATTTATAGGCTAAATTATGTGACAGTTTGTTCATTTATTCTAAACTTATGTATTAGTTTGTTTTTTGGCTACATTTATTGGCGTAAAGGATTATTAACAGCAATGGGAATTCATTTTGTTGCTAATCTAAGATATATTATAATTGCTTTTCTAATATAAAACAGGGCTATGGAGTTATTGTCCATAGCCCTGTGTATATGAAGAAAATCAACATAATGTTGATTTTCCTTCAACATAGCGTTTGTCAATGATTAATCATAGCAATTCCAATGATGTTTTTCAAATTCTGTATTCGAATACTGAATTCCATTTTTGAATAAATATCAGAAGAAGATTTTTTCATCTTACGTAACTCGTGAATATGAGCATAAACTCGTTGAAAACTTTCTTGACGATACATATGATTCCCTCCTAGTTTGTCCATCTGATAATATTAATATGCGATATCTCAAAGATTATGACAATAAAATTTGAAAAAATGAAAAAAGTGTATTAAGATAATAGTATCCTGAGATATTAATATCATAAGATATTCATTTAATGAAGTGATTTAAGGGGGGAATTTGATTATGGCCGAAAAGCCAATAAAAAAAGGTGAAATTGTTACACTTACATTCGATAATCTGGCTCATGGTGGTGAAGTAGTGGGCCGATTTAATAACTTTGCAATTTTTGTAGTAGGTGGAATTCCAGGAGAAGAAGCTAAAGTAAGGATTACTTTAGTGAAAAAAACTTTTGGTAGAGGAGAAATAGTAGAAATTTTAAAGCCATCTCCTTATCGAATCAATGCAATATGTGAAGTATATTCAGGTTGTGGTGGATGTCAACTTCAACATGTAGAATATGATGAACAATTGAAATTGAAACGTCAGATCGTGGTAGATGCTTTAGAAAGAATCGGAGGATTGAAAGACGTTAAGGTTTTACCAACATTGGGAAGCGAGGAAATACATTATCGAAATAAAGCTCAGTTTCCATTGGATATTAGTAATGATAAATTTGGTAAGAAAGAGATTATCACAGGGTTTTATGCTCCAAAAACTCATGAGATTATTCCAAATCAATCTTGTGACATTCAGCATCTGTTGATAGATAAGGTAGTAAGGAAAACATTACAAATTTTAAATGAGGAGAATGTTTCAATATATAATGAAAGATCACATAAAGGCCAGCTTCGCCACTTATTAGTACGAGTTGGAGTCTGTACAAACCAGGCGATGCTTGTTTTTGTAACTAATGGAGTACAATTTAAATCTGCGAACAAAATAGCTAATAAGGTTATGGCAGAAATACCTGAAGTTGTGAGCGTGATGCAAAATATTAATACACAGCGTACAAATGTTATATTGGGAAAAGAGACAAGATTGATTGCTGGAAAAGAAAATATTATTGAGAATATAGGGGAATTAAAGTTTGAGATCTCAGCTCAATCATTCTTCCAAGTGAATACTTTGCAAACGAGAGTGCTTTACGATCAAGTGGTTAAATATGCAGAACTAAGTGGTTCAGAAGTTGTATTGGATGCTTATTGTGGGATTGGAACGATTTCGTTATATGTAGCTCAAAATGCTGGAGTTGTACATGCTATAGAGGTTGTACCTCAGGCCATTGAAGATGCAGAGAGAAATGCCTTGTTAAATGGGGTAAATAATACTTTCTTCTATACAGGTTTGGTAGAAGAAGTGTTGCCACGGTTGGCTGAGGATGGGGTTAGATGTGATATAGTTATTGTTGATCCGCCTCGAAAGGGGTGTGAGAAAGAGGTACTTGCTGTCTTTGGAGAGACTCAACCTGAGAGGATAGTATATGTGTCATGTAATCCTACAACTTTGGCTAGGGATTTAGCTATATTGATAGATTATGGATATGAAGTAGTGGAAGTTCAGCCAGTTGATATGTTTGCTAATACGTATCACGTGGAGTGTGTTGTGAAGCTAGTTAGGAATAGTAAGGATTTATAAGGGTTTCATAAGTAAAAACAATATATTTCCCACCCTCCTGCCACCGCTTTTATTTGGTCGGTGGCAGTTTTGATATGCCAGCGATTATGCTTTCGAATTTATCAACACTATCTTGTTTTAATTTTTCTGTCACATGAAAATATGTATCCATGGTAGTGGCTAAAATACTATGACCTAACCTTTTTTGAACATCTTTCGGGTTAGCTTCATTTTCTAACAATAATGTCGCGTGCGTATGTCTTAGAGAATGAGGGTTAAAATTGATCATCAATTCATAATTAACAATCCTGCTAAGGTATTTTATGCTGTCAGTAGTTACCAATTTCCCGCTTTCTTTGGTGCAAATATAATCCGAATGAATGTAGTGTCTTCCATACTTCTCTTTATTCATCTCTTGATACTTTTTATGTTCCTTCAATAATGCAATCAGAGTATCTCCAACCTTAATAGTTCTGTACGATGATGGGGTTTTTGGAGTGCCAAAGACCCATTCTTTATCTTCATATTTCAATGTTCCGTCTACCTCGACGGTTTTATTTTCAAAATCCATATACTTCCATTGAAAACCACAAGCTTCACCGGGTCTAAAGCCTGTGTGAAAACAAATTTGGAGAAAGACGTAAAAACTACTACCTTGGGGGAATCTCTGAATAATTCTTTGAAATTGTTCAATAGTAATTATTTTAAGATCCTCTTTATTCTTCTTTTTCTCATTATATTTAGGCATAGATACATTTTCCATAGGATTTCTTTTAAGTAGTTCGTAGGGGCTAATCGCCTTCTTTAAAGCCCCAGAAAGAACCCCATAAAAGTTGCTCACGCTATTCTTCGAATAACCATTAATCATTTTTGAATTTAAGAATTCCTGTAATTTAGCAGGAGATAATGCTTTTAATTTGTACATTCCTAGAGTAGGTTTTATGTGTACTCTTATGACATCTTTATAGTATTCCTGAGTATTGTACTTACAATTTACAAGCACATACTCCTTATACCAATAATCGAAGTAATCCGCTACACTCATGTCGGTTTCTGCATTAATTGACCCGCACCGTTCATATTCAGACATTGCATTTCTTAGAGCTGTTTCTGCTTCTTCTTTGGTTCTACCACCTTTTCTCTCTATTTTTTTTCGTTTACCTTCAACTTTCCCAAGATCAAAATAGTAATACCATACTTTACCTCTTTTCCTTACTCCACCTCTCAATTTTTATCACTCCTTCTCAATAATCTCTAAAAGATAGTCTTCGCTTTCAGAAGTTTTCCACATCGGAATACCCAAAGCTCTAGAAATGTTAATAAGCATCCATAAAGCTTTCTTATCTACGTTAATATTGCGGTCTATTTGGTTCACAGATGATCTATTAACTCCAGATAAGTCTGCAACTTCTCTTGCGGAATAACCCTTCTTTCTCTGGGCAATCCCTTTTTTTGTCCTCATTAATTCTAAGTTACTTATAATTTCGTAATTCATTATTTCCACCTCCATATTTATTGTATATCAAGATAAGTTA
>JAGMES010000138.1 GCA_023128035.1 Halanaerobiales bacterium
GGGTCTTAACTCAAAAGATAAAAATAAAGAGAGACGCTATACGATGTATGTGTCTCTTTTTTTATTTAATTTTATCAAGGTCTTTCTTTGTAATTCCTTTAACTAAAACAAGCCAGATAAAGTACATAATCATAGAAAGCAAAATAGTTAAAAGAGTTATCATTTTTGTTCCTAATCCAAAAACAATTCCTACAGAATCAAAAACAGGTAAAGCGTAGTAGAGAACCAGACATCCTAAGAAAGGTTTAAGCATTATGTGATATAAATTCATTCTAAATCCGACAATTCTACCAATGGAGATAAAATCAGCAATGGAACCTATAATCCATCCAGCGGCAAGACTTATAGCAGCACCTTTAATTCCAAACAGGGGATGGCTAACAAGTATTAGAATACCACCAAGTTTGAACGAAGTGCCTAGAATCATATTTTTAACAGCCAGATGTGGTTTTCCTAACCCATTTAAGACACCAAAAGCTACGTGTGTGAAATAGGTAGAGATTGCTCCAAAACCCATGAGAGAAAGAAGTGAGCCTGCTGAGGCATAATTAAAGAGTAGATGACAAATGTCTTTGCCTCGGAAAATGAAAAATAGAGAGGCTGGCATACCGATATAAAAAGTTATTCTTAATACTTCATGATATTTTTCTCGTATAAAATTCATTTTGTTTCGAGCAAGCGCATCAGAAATGGTAGGCATTAAACTAGTGGTTAATGCAGTACTTATAGTAGTAGGTAAGAAGATAATTTGAATTGCCATTCCAGATAACTGTCCAAATAATGATGTGGCTTCTGCGACAGAAAAACCTGCTTGTTGTAATTTACTAGGAATTAAAATAGCATCAATTGTGTACATTAGAGAGATAACTAATCTACCAATTGTGATAGGAATTCCTATTTTGCATAATTCCTTAAAAGCCTTTTTGGAGGAATAGCTTGAAGTGGTGGTTTTTAAATTTTTCGAAAAAAGATCAGTACCACCTTTTATATACCGGTGAAGGATGAATAGAATGATAAGAGTAATCATCCCACTAAACTCTCCTACAGTAATACCTATTGCTGCTCCAGTTGATCCATATTGTAAGCCGCGTTTTATTAATAGGGAAATGAAATAAACTGATGCAATGATTCGCATCGCTTGCTCTATTGTTTGAGAGATTGCTGTAGGTGTCATTGTTCTTAAACCCTGAAAATAACTTCTTAGAACAGAAGCAATTGAAACAAAGATAAGAGAAGGAGCTATAGCCTGTAGAAGATAATAAGTACGTATATCAGAAAAAAGTTTTAAGGCCAACCATTTTGTTGATAAATAAGTAACCCCTGTAAGAGTAAAACTTGTAAATAAGACTGTGATAAGAGCAACACGTAAAATTTTCGTTATTCCTTTGATATCTCCTAAGGCATTTTTTTCAGAAACTAATTTTGAAACAGCAACAGGAAAACCTAAAGTGGAAAATAGAATTAAAGTTATATAAAGTGGATAAATCATCGAATATAACCCTACACCTTCATCACCAAGATAATGCACCATAATAATTCTCAGAACAAATCCAAGTATTCGATTGATTAAACCTGCGGCTAGGAGAATAGCTGCTCCTTTAAGAAAGGTTTGCTGTTTCATAAGATTCACTCCTATGCATTTAATTCCGCTCGCCTTGCGAACACTATAAGACGTAAAACATTAATTATTCAACTTTTGCAGTTGATTTTTAAGTATATGCCATCAAACGGTGACATATAACTCAACTATGAAAGTATAATGCTTAATAAAATAAAACACCCTGAAATCAAATTTTACCTTGACTTCAGGGTTTAAATCTTACAAACAGATGATTTTGTTTTTGCCCAAATCCTTAGCTTTTTTTAACGCTGTTTCTGCTGTTTCAAAATTAGATCCAACACCAGCACTAAAGATAATTCGTAATTCCTTATTCACTGAGGGAAAGTAAAATCCGTGGAAATGCTCTCGAATATCATCAAGGAGAACTTTGGCTTCATTCACACTTAAGCCCTTGAAGAAAATTAAAAATTCATCATGCAAAAGTCTACCTAAAATGTGGCGAGTATCAATATTAGTTTTTAAAACATCTGCTGTTTTCTTTAATACTTCATCCCCTACACTGTGACCATAAACTTCATTAAAACTTTTAAAATTGTCCAAATCGACTATAGCATAACTTCCTTCAAGAGAACTAACTTGGTTAAAAAATGTTTCTTTACTGTTTAAGCCGGTTAACTTGTCCACGTTACCACTCACCTCTCGTAAAAAAATTTGATGTGAATTGTAAATATTTATTCGCGATTTACTAGTAGTTTTCCTTTAAATATTTTAAAAATTTTGATTTTACCAAATTTTTTTTTTAAAAATCAAAAAAATTTGGTTTTAAATTAGTCTGATAGCTAAAAATATATTATAAATGTAATTTTTAGCCAAGAAGAGTACAAAAATTTCAAGAAAGTATTGACAGAAAGAAAAAGCTAGTTTATAATGTAATTAATAAAAGTAATTATTACTAATAAGAAGGGGCTACATATTATGTCTAAAAAAACAGTTGAAAATTTGAAAGCTGCATTTGCTGGTGAGAGTCAGGCTAGAAATAAGTATACGTTTTTTGCTAAAGTTGCAAGAAAAGAAGGATGGTTAGAAATTGCTGAAGAAGAGGGCGAAAAGAAAGCTGCTCGTTATTTCAGAACTGTTATTGATGTAGAAAAGCATCATGCTGAAGTATTTGCAGATTTGAAAAAACGTTTAGAAAATGGTGAGTTTCTGAAGTCTGATGAATCAGTTAAATGGAAGTGTCGGGTATGTGGTTATATTCATGATGGAACTACTCCACCTGAAGTTTGCCCACTTTGCATTCATCCAGCTAAGCATTATGAGATTTATAAAGGCTAACTTTGCAATAATTTTGAAAAAATAAAATGCATTCATTTTCTATAACTAGGGTATAATAAAGACTAATTGATCAGAACGGATAAAAGAAGATAGTGTTGGAATACTAATTAGTCAGGAGATAATTTTCCAGACTTTTTTATATGGTAGGTGAGATAATGAGTAGAGATATTTATCAACAAGTTTTTTTAGTGATTATTCCTGAACCTCCTACAAAGAGGATCGCAAAACAAATTCAGAGGGAGGTTAATCAAAAATATAATTTATATGAAGTATTACCTGAACTGCATGTTACCCTTGAGACGGTTACTATAACGAGAAAAGAGGAAATTGATTTACTGATTTGGGCAATTGATGAAATCGCTAGAAAAATAATACCATTTCCTATAAAGATAAATGACTTCGCATGTTTTGATCCACCTTACAAATCGGTATATCTAAATGTAATAAAAACAGAACCTCTGATCCATCTTTATCAGCAGGTTCAATCGCGATTTAAGAAATTGGGATTTATGGTGAAGGAATATCCTGAAGGGATTCATTTTCATATGACCATAGCTTCCAAAACTTTTGCAGATCGTGAGTGGTCTAATAATGAGTATCGACAAGCGTGTGAAGAGTTAAAAAGTCTTTCTGTAGAATCTGATTTTGTCTTTAAATCGTTAGAGTTGTGGTATCCAGATTTAGACCCTGAACGTCGAATATTGGCACGGTTTCCTTTGGAATCAAATACGTGAAGCTATTGAATTAAAAATTCAATAGCTTTTTTCTTTTAAAGGAAAATTATAATAAAAAAAGCATATACATAAGCGAGGAGATCAAATTTTCTAAGGAGGCGAATAGATTGAATGCATTATTGGTAGCAGTCGTAGTTATGGTGATTTTTTATGTTGCGTATCGGTTCTATGGTACTTATATTAGTATCAAAATATTTGAGCTTAATCCGAATCGGGTTACTCCAGCTCATGAGTTTCAGGATAATGTTGACTTTGTGCCTACAAATAAGAATGTTCTTTTTGGGCATCATTTTACTTCAATTGCAGGAGCCGCTCCAATTGTAGGGCCAGCCATTGCTGTTATCTGGGGATGGGTACCTGCGCTTTTGTGGATTGTTTTCGGTACAATCTTTTTGGGAGCAGTTCATGATTTTGGGTCATTGGTTGTTTCACTCAGATATAAAGGACGTTCTGTGGGTGATATTACCGAAAAACTTATTGGTCCTCGTGCAAAATTTCTTTTTATGTTGATTATCTTTTTTGCTTTGACTATTGTTATTGCAGTCTTTGCATTGGTTATTGCTTCACTTTTTATGGCAAATCCAAGTACTGTATTTCCGATATTTTTGGAGATACCTTTGGCTATTGCTTTGGGCTTTCTCGTATACAAGAAAGGTAAAAAGACAACGATTCCAGCTATCATTGCAGTAATTATCCTCTATTTTTCAATTTGGGCGGGGCTTCATTTGCCATTTCATATGCCTGCTCTCTTCGGTTCTGAATTAATGACCTGGATAGTAGTACTATTAGTTTACTGTTACATAGCTTCTATTTTACCAGTTTGGACATTGCTTCAACCCAGGGATTATCTTAACTCTCACCAGCTTTTTGTGGGTTTAGGTTTAATGGCTTTAGGTCTTGTGGTTGCACGTCCTCAGATTGTGGCCCCAGCGTTTAATGCGTCTCCTTCTGGCGCTCCGAGTATGTTACCATTTCTTTTTATTACAATAGCCTGTGGAGCGATCTCTGGATTCCACAGCCTGGTTTCATCAGGAACTACGGTCAAACAGCTTAATGTAGAAACAGATGCCAAAAGAATTGGTTATGGTGGTATGATCGCTGAAGGTGTGTTGGCTCTTTTTGCTGTTTTAGCTTGTACTGCAGGTTTTGCTTCTAAAGCAGATTGGGCAATTCATTATGCCAGTTGGGATGCAGCTCAAGGGTTGGCGGCAAAAGTAGGTGCTTTTGTCAACGGAGGAGCGTCATTCTTGAATGCTTATGGCATTCCTGCTGAATTGGCTCAAGCGATCATTGCAGTAATTGTCATTAGTTTTGCTGCGACTACTTTAGACTCAGCAACCAGGATTCAACGATATGTTATTTCAGAGATTTCTGAGACAATTAAGTTGAAGCCTTTGACTAATCGTTATTCAGCTACCTTAGTTGCTGTTGTAACAGCTTTTCTGTTAAGTATGATTAATGGAGGAAAAGGTGGTCTTATTCTCTGGCCTCTCTTTGGGGTAGTAAATCAACTTTTGGCTGCTTTGGCCTTGTTGGTTATTACTGTCTATCTCTATAGGCGGGCTAAATCTGTTAAATATACTCTTCTTCCGATGATCTTTATGATGATTATGACAGGTTGGGCGATGGTGATTAATTTGCAGAATTATATTAACCAGGGGGATATTCTCTTGACTGTTCTGGGTGCAATTATCTTTATTTTGGAGATTTGGATGATCTTTGAAGCCTGGTTTGTATGGAGGAAGAATAAGATAGGAAACATTGGGTTTAAAAGGTAAAATTATATATAATGATTAGAGGTGTGAGGGTAGATTCACACCTCTTTTTAATTAATATAAGAGTCTGAATTTTTATCATATCTTAGTGGCATAATAACAATATACCTAATTAAATTTGGAAGGATGAGGAGAAATGATTGTAAGGCTTTTAAGAAAGATAAGAATTTTTATGAAAAAAAATTTTGAGAACAATTCTTCATTTTCTGCAAAATCACCTTCTGAGATTCAAATAGCAAAAAATTTGAAAACGAATTTAAAAAATTTAAAAGGAGTTTTTGGTAGTAGTTCTGATCTTAATATACGAGAGTTTGATTTTGGAATAAATAATGAAATCAAAGCAGCTGTAATATTTATAGATGGTTTGGTGGAAAAAACTGTAGTGAATGAAAACATAATGAAACCTCTTATGATAGAGGTTCGGATTGCTGATCCGACTTTCTTGACAGATAAGGGGAATTTATTTACAAGAATAAAAAAGAATATTCTTACATTTGTAGAGCTAGTAGAAGTTAATGTATTTGAAGAAATAGTTGATGGAATTCTTTCAGGGGAAACTATTCTTTTAATTGATGGCTATAAAGATGCTTTGAAAATAGGTAATAGAGGTTGGGAAGCCAGAAGTATTCAAGAGCCACAAACAGAGGTAGTCGTAAGGGGTCCTAGGGAAGGTTTTATTGAAGCTTTACGCACAAATACAGCTTTAATTAGAAGAAAGATTAAAAGCCCTAACCTAATATTTGAAAGTATGAAAATTGGTAGGGTTACAAAGACGGATATTTGTATCGCCTATATTCATGGAATTGTAAATGATAAAATTGTTAATGAATTAAAAATTAGACTTAGTAGAATTGATATTGATGGTATTTTGGAATCTGGATATATAGAGCAGTTAATTGAAGATGCGCCATTCTCGATATTTCCAACAATAGGAAATTCAGAAAAACCAGATGTCGTTTCAGCTAAGTTATTGGAAGGAAGGGTGGCTGTTATTACTGATGGAACACCTATCGTTTTAACACTTCCCTACATATTTGTTGAAGCATTACAAAGCAGTGAGGATTACTATTCTAGATTGTGGCTTAGTACGTTAATAAGATGGATTAGGATATTAGCATTACTTACAACTATATTTTTACCTGGAGTTTATATAGCGGCACAATCATATCATCCTGAAATGATCCCAACAGCACTTCTTATCTCAATGGCTGCTGCTAGAGAAGGAATTCCTTTTCCGGCATTTGTAGAAGTATTTGTTTTGGGATTATTCTTCGAAGTATTGAGAGAGGCGGGTATAAGGATGCCCAGAGCAATAGGACAGGCTGTAAGTATTGTAGGGGCTTTGGTTCTGGGAGAGGCTGCTGTTAATGCTGGGCTTGTTAGTAATCCTGTGGTTATGGTTACTGCTATTGCAGGAATTTCAGGGTTTGTCGTGCCTGCTCATTCGGATTCAGTAACTATTATGAGATTTATATGTTCAATTCTAGCTACAATTTCAGGACTTTTTGGAATTATGATCGGATCTATTTTTATGCTGATACATCTAGCTAGTTTACGATCATTTGGAGTTCCATATCTATCACCATTAGCTCCAAGTATCCTTTCCGATTTGAAAGATGTAGCAATTAGGGCGCCAATTTGGGCTATGCGTAAAAGGCCACATCTTTTAGGAACGAAAAATCCAGAGAGATTAGAAACTATTGAAGCGCCCCATCCGCCAAAAGATGAAAAATAGAAAAGCATTTATAATTATGAATAGGTTGGTGATTAAACGTGTTTGAAAGTACGAAAATATCAAATAGGCAAATTATTTTTTTATTGATTATAGTAATTTCCTCAACAGGTATATTATATCTTCCTACTTCTGTGTATAAAGAAGCCAAACATGATAGTTGGGTTTCTGTAATCGCAGTAACGCTTTATGGGATTATTACTGCTTATGTTGTAGTGACTTTAGGTGTAATGTTTAAGGATCAAACAGTTATTCAGTATAGTCAGAAGATAGTTGGAAGAACATTTGGAAAAGTAATTGGTTTAAGCTATTTTGTATTTTTCATACACCTAAACACTATTGTAATCAGAGAATTTACAGAACTTCTTCAGGGACCTTTTTTTGCTGAAACGCCTTTATTATTTTTGACGATTGGGATTATTCTTCCATCAATATATGCTCTATATCAGGGATTGGAAGTCTTTGCAAGG
This sequence comes from Halanaerobiales bacterium, assembly GCA_023128035.1. Next base: position 7,608 of record JAGMES010000138.1, read on the forward strand.
GTTAATGAGATTATTTTTCCAATATTTTTTCTAATAGTGATTGGTATATTTATTTTGTCTTATAGAGATATGGATTTCATAAAATTAATTCCCGTTTTAGCGGAAGGATGGATGCCTGTTGCAAAGGCTGTATATTACCAAACTACTTGGTTTGGCGAAACAAGTGTCCTGCTAATATTAATACCATCTTTAAATCTCCCAGAAAAAGTGCGACGTTCAGCAATTATAAGTGTAATTTTTGCAGGAATTTTAGTTTTATTTTCAAATGTGGGGGTTATACTTGTCTTTGGCAGTCAAGTGGGGCAATTGACATATCCTTTTTTAACACTTGCTCGCTATGTAAGTCTGGCTGAAACTTTCGAAAGATTAGATTCTTTTGTTGTTTTTATTTGGGTGCTTGGTGTATTTGTAAAAATAGCTATACTCCATTATTGCGCTGTGATCTGTTTTACACAACTATTCAATCTTAAAGAGTATAAGAAAATTATTATACCTATAGGAGCTATGTTGGTGGTTCTTTCAATAATTCAATGGTCTAATTTTTTACAAACAATGGGAACATTAACAAAAAGACTTGTAACTCCATATGGAACAATGCAATTGGTTATCCCTTTAATCTTATTAATTATTGCAAAATTAAGGAAACTGGGGGGAAGGTATGAGTAAGCAGAGTATTATAATGGTTATCATAGTCGTTTTGTTCTGTTTCACTACAGGTTGTTGGAATAGGTCTGAACTTAACGAGAAGGCTATAGTATCGGGATATGGGGTTGATTTAGGGGAAGAGAAAGATGAAATAAGATTGACAGCACAGATTATACTTGCAGAAGCAATGAGTGCAGGTGGTGAGTCTGGAGAGAAAGAAACTGTAGGAATTGTATCAGGGACTGGAAATACAATTTTTAATATTGATAGAGATCTTTTGCGTGAGACTGGTAGAAAACTTTTCGATTCACATAGTCATGTAATTATAATCGGAGAAGATGCTGCAAAACAGGGTATAGATAGATTTCTTGATTTTTTTACGAGAGAACATGAGATTCGTCGTAGAAATTGGGTCTTAGTTGCAAAAGGTACAGCAAAGGAAGTTTTGGAAGCAAAATTGAAGTTTGAAAAAATACCGACATTCGGAATAAGTAATCTTATTAATGCAGGTAATATTACATCAAAGACTGTGGCAGTTGATCTCAAGAGTTTTCTTGAAATGATTTCAAGTAAAACAATATCTCCATTTGCAACAGGAATAGAGGTTATCGAAGGTGATAATGGAGAAAAAGGTTTGAGATTAACTGACACAGGAGTTTTTAAGGATTATAAATTACAGGGATGGCTTGATGAAAAAGAAACACGAGGTTTACTTTGGGTTATCGGAAAAGTTGGGAGTGGGATCATTGAAGTTAAGGTTCCAAAAAAAGAAGGAAAATATATTTCTATTGAGATTCTTAAGGCAAGTAGCAAAGTTAAACCTGAGATTAAAAATGGGTTTCTAACAATTTCAATAGAAGTAGTTCAAAGTGGAAGGATTGGAGAGCAACCTCCAGGTACAGGGTTAGAAAATATTGATGGAGTAAAAATTATAGAGAAAGTGGTTGAAAATAATATAAAAGATGAAATCCAATCAGTACTTAAGAAAGCTCAGATGCTAAATACGGACATTTTTGGTTTTGGTGAAACTGTTTATAGAAAATATCCAAAAGAGTGGAGGACTCTTGAAAAGAACTGGGATGGTATTTTTCCTAACATTAATGTTAATGTAAATGTGGAATCAACAATTATAAATCCTGGGATAATTGTAAAGCCAGCGAGCCCTGAGTAAGAGTGAGTTATTAAGAGAAAAATTGGGCGAAAAAATATATAATCTATTGATGTAAAGATGTATGAATGATATAATAAAAAAGATAATATTAGCAATATTGTGAATGTGGGGGTGCAAAATGTTTAAAAATATATCGATTAAAGGATTTAGAGGAATTACAACTGTAGAAATAAATGATTTTCGACGGATTAATGTATTTGTTGGTAAGAACAATTGTGGTAAAACAACAATTTTAGAAGGAATGTATTTGCTTTCTAATCCTACAAATCCAAAAGCCTTTTTAAGAATAAATGCTTTTAGAGGGTTAGAGTCTGTTACAGAAGACTCTTATATAATGCTTTGTAATAAATTAAATATTGATTCAAATGTGGAATTTAGTGGTGATTTAAAAGGTAATATTGGAAAAAGATCTTTAAGTATAAAACCTAATATGAAGGAATTAATTACTTATATTGATGCTACTGAAAAAGATATGATTCATTTGGAAAAAGATGATGAACCATATATTGAGGGATTAAGTTTTGAGTATTCATACTCTGAAGGAAATAGTGCTTCTAAAGAAATTATTACAACAATTACTCCAGAAGATTCAGGGGTAAGAATAAAAAGGGAAGATGATATTTCTTATAAAGAATCTTTAAAAAGTGTATTTATACATTCGCGTTATGTTTCTAAAGATATAACTGAAAGGTTTAATAATGTTCAAATTAGAAAAAAAATGAATAAAATTATTAAAGTGTTACGGCAAATTGAGCCGTCATTAATTGATTTATCTTTAGGTGTAGGAGCTGTTATATATTGTGATATCGGAATGAAACGATTAGTTCCTATAAATGTTATGGGAGATGGTATACTTAGACTTTTAAATATTATTTTAACAATATCAGATGCGCAAAATGGAGTTGTTTTTATTGATGAAATTGAAAATGGGCTTTATCCTTCGTCGCAAGAAGTATTGTGGAATGCAATTTTTGAAACTGTTAAGGAATTTAATGTTCAAATTTTTGCTACTACCCATTCCATTGAATGTATAAGAGCATTGAACTCTTCTTATTCTAAACAAATAGAAGAAGATGATGAGATTAGGTTATATAGAGTAGAAAAAAGAAAAGATATTTTAAATGTAGTTGATTATGACAGTGAGATATTAGGTGCTTCTTTGGATAGTGGTTGGGAGGTACGATAATGGAGATAACTATCACTAAAAAGAAAATTTTGGCTGTTGAAGGAAAAGATGAAATTGGTTTTTTTTATGGTTTTTTAGAATATTTAAAAATAAAAGATGTTCAGGTACTTTCAGTAGGTGGTAAAGATGAGTTTAAGAAAAAGTTACCTGCATTAATTAGAATACATAACTTCTCAGATGTTGAAATGTTGGCAGTAATTCGTGATGCTGATGATTTAGCTACTGGTGCGTTTCAAAGTATAAAAAATATTTTAGAAAAACGAGTATCTGGAGACACTATAAAGGTTCCAGAAAAAGAAAATACTTTTTCAACAGGAAATCCTAAAGTCGGTATTTATATCATGCCTGGAAATTCCGAAAAGGGTATGTTAGAAGATTTATGTTTAAATACGGTTAAAGATCACCCTGCTATGAAATGTGTAAATAGCTTTATGAATTGTATATTGAAATTGGATAATCCTCCAAATAATTTAGCAAAAGCGAAGGTACAGGCTTTTTTAGCTGCTATGCCTAAAATTGCAAATTGTATTAGTATTGGGGTAAAAAAAGTTATTGGAATTTTGGATCAGAAGAGCTGACTGATTTAAGGTTGTTTTTAGAACATTTAAAATAAGCAGCTCTAACGAGTAAATATTTT
>JAGMES010000139.1 GCA_023128035.1 Halanaerobiales bacterium
GTCTTAACTCAAAAGATAAAATTTTGTTCCTTATACCACATAACAGTTTTTTTGATACCTTCTTCCAAACTATACTCATTTTTAAACCCGAGCAATTGTTCTGCTCTCTTAACAGAAAACTCAATATTATCATAGAACATGTTTACCCTTCCGCGTGTTAAAAGCGGCGGTTTCTTAGAATTAAATATAGTGTATAAAAGCTCCATAATAAATGCTGCCGGATAAACTATAGCCTTTAGAATATTCAAAGGTTTTTTTATACCTGCCTCAGAACAAAACAATTTGTAAATCTTATCCATACTTTCAGCCTTTTGATTACCGATAAGAATACAATTTATACCTGTTAACTGTTTTTCGAAGGCTAAAAAATAAGCATTAGCAAGGTCACCAGCATATACAACATGGAATTTGTTTTTCTTTGTTCCTGGCAATAAGGGGATACCCGTACTTGCAGTTTTTATATATTCATAAAAACCTGTATTAAATTCCCTTTCACCATATACCCAAACAGGTTCTAGGATAGTAAGGTTTAAACCGTTATTCTTTGCAAACTTTATTGCCTCTTTTTTTGCCAAAGCCTTAGTATCACGATAGAAATTTAGTTTACATGGAAAAATACTATCACCAAAATATTTGTAATGTGAATTGTAAGGTGAGTTTTCATCCTTTACAGTAAGGTTATTTTCTTCTCCATAAACTGAATTTGAACCTGTCATAATTATGTTTTTTATACCTACTTTAACACAAGCATTTAATACATTCAATGTACCTATCACGTTAGTGTGATAAAACTCATCAAAATTTCCCCAGTCGGCTACTTTTGCTGCATTATGAATGATAAAGTCGTATCCATCAAAAGCATTTTTTAAATCAATAATATTACTTATATTACCAAATTCAAGTTCAACCGGTAGCTCTTTTATGTTTGCTATATTACTAGTTTTCCTTATAAGACATCCAACCTTGATCTGATTTTTACAAAAAACACGCGTAATGTGACTACCTATAAAGCCTGTAGCTCCTGTAATAATAATACTATTCATTCTCATCAAACCTCTTAAAAAGTATTAATGCATTATGCCCTCCAAAACCGTATGAAGAAGATATCGCATATTTAATCTCAGAGTCAACTGACTCAAGCGGAAGATTTAAATTATCCATAGGCTCGATAGTCAGGTTTCCATGTATCTTTGAATGTTTTATGGACATTGCCACTACAGCAGCCTCAATTGCTCCGCTTGCGCCTACACTATGTCCAAGTATCCCTTTTGTTGAGTTAATATATGGCTGTGAATTTCTATCGCCAAAAACACTTTGGATTACCTTTGCCTCAATGTCATCATTTGAAATCGTTGCAGTTCCATGTGCATTAATATAGTCAATCTTTATGTCGTTAGTAAGCTTTTTAAAAAGAATTTCAATATTTTCGCCAGATGGTTCCATTTGTACAATGTTATAAGCATCACTAGAGCATTCATACTCTACAATTTCAGCATAAATATCAGCACCTCTTTTTAGAGCAGTTTGAAGTTCCTCAAGAACAAGAACACAACCAGCACCTTCGTTAAACAAAAACCCGCTCCTTTTATTTGAAAAAGGCAGTGGTTTTCCATCATCTGACCTTGTAAGAGTTGTCATCATATCAAAACCTCTCATTATAGCACCATTTTTTTCTGCCAATGCTTCAACACCACCGGTTATTGCCATGTTACACCTACCATTTAAAATATTCCTGTAAGCTTCACCTATTGCCATACTACCTGATGCACAGGCCGCATTCACAGTAAAACTAAAGCCTTTAATACCAAATAGTATAGATATCCAGGCAGAAGCAGAGTTTGGCATCAGCATTGGAATTACCATTCTGTTGTATCTAGGTTTTGCCTTATCTACACCAAAATTTAGTCCATCAATTTCTGCGATATGAGCTGTATAAGATTCAAGCGCAGTCTGAAGACTACTCATACCTACGCCGATTATGACAATACAATTGTCAAGACAGTCAATTTGAAAATATTTATCACTTTTTTTAATTTTAAATCCAGCATCATCTAATGCCAGTTTTGTGCATAACACTGAAAGCCTTGATACCTCTTCCATTATTTTTTCAACCGATTTATGAATCCCAAAGTCGGTCAACGAGAATTCAGGCTTAGATACGAAATAACGTGATTTAAAAGCATAGTTTTTCTCATAACACCTTGGTATCTCTACAATGCGTGTTTTTAAACCTAAAATACTATTGAAAAACTCCTCTTTTCCAATTCCGATAGCCGTAGCAGGACCAATACCTGTAATTACAACCCTTCTTTTCATCTTGACCTCCATAAATTTATAAAATCAATAACATCTCTTAAATATTCTTTGGTATCCCCATAATCCCTAGCACTTAAATCATATAACCTTAAATCAATTTTCCTATTGGCTTCATAAAGTAGTTTTCTTTTATATTCTTTTATTTCTCCGATTTTATAAAATTTTAGTTCCATTTCATTTGATTTTTTCAAAAACTCTTCATAAGTCTCTTTACTTATTGTAAAAAGCAACTCATACTCTCCACATTCACCTAAAAACAATAATTCCTTTGGTACATTAAGTAATTTTGCCAACAATATACCGCTCTTTTCATAGGGTAAATTACCAACTTCAAAACCAATTTTACTTATTTCGGAAATAGTGTTAAGCGCGTTAAATACTCCATCGCTTGTATCAATACAGCACCTACTGTATTCTTTAATTAAAAATGCCTCTTTGCTTCTAAGCCTAAAGTGATTTTTAAATCTCTTAGTTATGTTTTTGACTAAATTATTTTCAGAGTATAGCTTGAGCGCTGCTTCTATGTTTCCAATTCCGATTTTTCCAGAAATAAAAATCAGATCTCCAACCTTTGCTCCACTCCTTAACATAGGACTATCCTCAAGTTCACCAATCACTGAACCAGTATATCTCCATGTTTCGGATATACCAAAATCCCCACCAATAAACGATACCTTCAATTTCTTTAGAACATCCGAAATTCCTATAGATAGTTTTTCAACATATTCTTTTGTCCATGATTTTTTAATAACAAGGCTGTGCGCATAAAATTTTGGACTTCCACCCGAAGCCAGAATATCACTTATACTGCCTACTGCCATATTCCATCCAAGAGTATACGGATCTTCTTCTCTTAGCATGTCTTCTTCAGAAAATTCATCTATATTATAAGCAAGCCTTCTACCATTAAAAGTAATTATTTCAGAGTCTGACTCAAACAGTGCGTTAAGTTGGGTTGAATCCCTAAGCATTTGCTTGTTTATTATTTTAATCATTTCTTTTTCTTTACTCATATTACACCCCCACATATCAAATCCAAAGGGGCTTTCACAACCTCAATAGAACAGGGAAGAAATCCTCTCGGGTCACCGTCAAACTCGAGTTCAGGATTTTTACTGTTACCATAAACCTCAATTACTTTAGCGTATTGCAGCGAAATAATGTCGTTATTAACAAATTCCTTTCCGCTATATATTTTCTTAAATACACCAATCCAATTTGTAAACCGCATATTCTTTACAACCAGACTGTAAAAGCGGCCATCTTCGGGCGATAAATTGTTCTTTACCTTTATTCCCGAAGCAATATAAATTGTCTTTCCAACAGATATATTGAATACTTTTTTAAAGTTTTGCATCCTACCGTCAAAGTTTACAACAAAATCACAAGCATTATAATCTAAAAGAGTTTTAATTAGAGAAATAAAAGTTCCAATATAATCACCAATATATTTTCTAATCCCACTGTTAGCATTTCTTGCAAGAGAAGCTCCTATTCCAATATTTGCACAACATGCAAAATAACTTGTTTTAATATTATTATTATTAGAACTTATTGGTTGACCATCCAACCCTTCATCATAAAAGCTGGAATGAATTATTTTCCCAATCTGAATTTTTTTACTTTTCCCCGCAAGCAATACATTAACAGCCTGACTAATTTTTAACGGAATGTCATAGCTCTTGCAAAAGTCAGGGCTTGTTCCAGTATATATTACCGCAAACTTTGAATTTGAAATCCTTCTACCAGAGGAATCATAAAATCCGTTTATAACCCCATTAATTGTTCCATCTCCTCCGATAGCAACAATTACATCATATCCTTCTTTATTAGCCTCCATAGAAAAGACGTATGCATCTTCAAGGGAAACCGTTATCTTATAATCGTATTTAATGTTATTTTTATCCAGAACAGAAAGTATCATTTTAAACTTTTTTCTACTTTTTCCTCCCTTTGAACCAGGATTCAAAATAAGAAAATATCTCATTTATAACCCACCCTTTTAAGGATTGAAGCTGCTTCATCGATAGTATCTTGCGTTAAATTTGCTCCTGCAAGCAGCCTTACCCGTCCTTCATTTACAGGAACAGAAGGCTCTATAAAAGGCGTTGAAAGAATCCCATTTTCATAGAGTACTTTTGCAACCATAAAAGTATTTTCCTTACTCCCAGTTTTAATAGAATTAATAAATGCATTACTAGATACAACTTCAAATCCTGCATCAATAAGGCTTTTAAATATAATTTGCTTGTATGACTCTAACCTACATTTAATCAAGTTAAATTCTGAATTAATAATCTCAAGGACAGCTTCGATACCGGCAAGAACTGACGGCGGAAGGGCAGTGGAATAAACCAGATGAGGACAGTAATACTTTAAGTATTTTATAAGCTTTTTTTCACCACATATAATACCACCTGAATTGGCAAGAGCCTTCCCAAGCGAAGCTGTATAAATACCTTTATAGTCGGTTATTTTCTGTTCATCAAGTATGCCTTTTCCTGATTTGCCCAACACACCTATACCATGTGAGTCGTCTATTATAGGCATTGCATCATATTTTTCACATAAATCAACTATTTCACGAAAAGGCGCAATACTACCGTCTGTTGAAAACACCGATTCTGTAACAACAAAAACCTGCCTGTAATCTATAGAATGCTTTAAAATACCTTCAAGGTGTTCCAGGTTATTATGTAGAAATGGCCTGATCTTACAGCCAACAGTTTTAATTCCTTGAATCAATGAAGAATGTGCAAAACGATCAACGATAATCAGGTCTTCTTTTCCTGCAATTGAAACAAACAGTCCATTATTTGCCTGGTAGCACGAAGGCAGAATAATCGTTTCCTCAAGCCCAACAAAGCTTGATAGCTTTTGTTCCATTATTTTATAAAGATCGATATATCCTGTTGCTATTGGAGTACCACAAAGAGATGCCCCATACTTTTCGACTGTCCTTACAATTGCCTGTTTCACCCTATTATCAGTTGCTAGACCAAGGTAGTTGTTGGAAGCAAGGTTGATAATCTCCTTACCGTTAATAAGTATCTTTTCATTCAAACCGGAATCTATTTCTATATAATAAGGGTTAAAACCTGTCGTCTCAACAAGACTCTCATCCAACCTAAATCTTTCATAAAAATCTCCAAGGTACATATTTTTCGCCTCACAAATACTTTTCTTTTAATTTTACTACAATATCATTTACAATAACAATATCTTTGAAATCTTCTTCATCAACAGTAATAGAAAATTCATCCTCAAGAGCTGCAATAATCATCAGCTTGTCAAATGAATCAATCATAAGATCTTCAACCAAATGACTTTCAAGTTTTATTTCGGAGCTTATTTCCAAATTATTCTTTAATGTTGCAATAACCCTATCTTCCAATTTCATATTAAAGCCTCCTATAGCATTGAGTTTGTTTATCAGTATCACACATTATTGCACATATATTGCAGTTAATACATTTTGATATATAGTTTTTATCTCTCTCTAATTTCTCTATAAAGTCTGGCTCACAAATAAACGGTCTGCATAAACTCACAAAATCAGCAAACCCATTATCCAAGCACCATCTCATTTCCTCTCCTTTCCTAAACCCGCCTACGCAAATAATCGGTATGTCAGTTAATTCTTTTGCAATTTTTGCATACTCTATATTATAAATTGGTGTAAATGATTTTATTTTTAATCTCATAAATGGATAAATAAACGAATTGAAGAATAGTCTCCTAATACTATTATCCGTTTTAAATACAGAGTTATGTTTAAAAATTACACTTAGAGGTATTTCACCCCTGAAAATATTTAACGCATTATCCATAGTTCCATAGCTAATTTCAATTGCATCCACTTTTTTTAAATCAAAAAACCGAATAAGGTTTTCAAATTGTATAGTTGTAAATCTATTAAAATAGTTATCACTGCCGCTTACTTTTACAAGTAAAGCAAAATCATTTCCACACTTATCCCTAATCTCATCAATAATCATATCTAAAAATTTCGTACCAATTTTTGTATTATCATCAATTTTAAACTCATCTTTTCTATTGTTGATTGATGGTAAAATAAATTGATGTATAAGATAACCGTGAGCAGCATGTAACTGTATACCATCAAATCCTGCCTTTTTTGCAAATAGTGCAGACTCTGCAAATTTATTTATCAAAGAATATATTTGTTGTGTAGACAAAACTTTTGGAGAACCCCTAAAATATAATGATCTTTTTTTAGATACTCCCCAAATATCCAGTCCAGTCTCCTTCTTTCTTGTCTGTCTTCCGGTATGAGCCAACTGCATAAAAATCTTGCTTTCGTATTTGTGAACATCATCAGTAATCGGTAAATAATATTTAATCTTTTCCTCACTGTCAATTCCAGCCTGGCCTGGGTGCATAGCTTTGCCTTCAGGTAAGATATAAGCAAAACCTGTAATGATACCTCCAACTCCACTTTTTGCCAACTTACAATATAAATCTCTATATTCAGGAACTGGAATTCCTTTTGAATCACACATTCCCTCAAAAGTAGCAGAACGGATTATTCTGTTTTTTAACTGACATGGACCTATTTTTGCAAACTCAAATAGTTTCAAATTAATATCCTCCAGTCCTCATATTTTAAGATTTTGGATTAGTGTGTAAATCAAACAAAAATCCTACAAATATATAAGAAATCAAGAATAACAGCATAGCAAGCTCGGTATTGAATAAAGCGATAAGCGTTGCCTGTCCGCATGTACAGGCTCTGAAATTAACCGCCAATGAATAATACGTTCTTCTGCCCTTAGGATTTTTAAAGTAAAGATATCCCGTCCACAATTCAAGAAATAACGTTAACCCAGCTAAAATTAGGAACATATTGTTTACCCTTGCTTCTATAAAATTACCAAAATAAAGTATCGCAAATATAACAGCAGGGAAGAAAGATAAAATAACTGCAATAAATCTTGATTTTTCTATTCCAAACTGCACCACAATTGTCCTTTTATTACTAGCTTTATCGCCTTCATAATCTTTGAAATATGTATAAAAAGTCATAACTCCATTCATTACAGCTACCATTATAAAAATCGAAACACGGCTTGATGTAAAATACGGTGACTCTGTTGGACCTGCTGCAAGGAATCCAAATACAGTACACATTGCAATCATAAATCCAAATACAATATTTGCAAAAATTCCGTAACCTTTTGCAAATTCATATAAAACATTTAATACTATTCCAAATATAGCAGGAATTAAAGCAATAGGCTCCAGATAAAAAAATATAATTAAAAAAGTGATTGCTAATAATTGGCCAGATAATATTAACGCTTTTTTAGGATTCAATTCACCTGTAACCATAGGACGGTGAGGTGCGTTGATTCTATCCTCCTTAAGCCCAAGATAGTCATTGATAATCTGATTAATTCCCCAGCTTAGAAAAAGCATAATCAAGAGTACTATTTTTTTTTCTGTCGAAGGAGCCACTTCAACTGTTTTAAAGGGAGATTTGGCAATGTACTCATAAAATGCCATCCCAATCCAGCCAGAAATTCCTGTGATAAAAGCATAATAAAGTCTCATGGATTTAATATAAGCTTTAATAAAAGTCAACATCTTTTAACCCCCAAAAATGTAATCAGAGTTCTTGCAATCTTTTTTTTATATGTTCGTAATCAAAAGAAGAGAAAATCCTACTCTCCTCACCGTCTAAAATTCTATAGTGCTGAGATATTATGTTTTGCTGTATTTTATACTCTCCTTTGTTTTCTAAATCTCTCCACCAATTTTTCCCACCCATTGTTTTTTTGTATTTTTTTTCATAACCATCAAAAACTAACGTAAGTATAATATCTTGTGGTTGACCTCCAAATGTCATTTCAAGTACTTCACTATCTCTAAAAATTGTACACAACGTTACAGCTCTTGCCCATCCAAGAGTAGATCTACCTTTTTCAATCTGAACCAGTGTTTTTTTTGATATACCTAAAATTTTAGCCATTTTATCCTGTGTATAATCATTTTCAATTCGTATCATTTTCAATTTTTTATCTACATTAGTTATAAACTCTTCTCTCATCATATAGAACAACAACTCCTTTAGTGTAATTTTACACTATCTATATCATATTGTAAACACTAAAAGCAAAAAAATGTCTTTCATATTCCCTTAAACTCCACATAACCTCTTTTACTGTAGGCACTTTTAACCGCTGATGCCGCAAGTAAAATGGAAGATAAGAAAACTGCATACGAAAAGTTGGAAAATATAAGGACATTAACATCCGTGCAGGCGGCTAAGTAGCACCATTTAGTACTTCCCTTTATATAGTACCTTGTGTTATACTGTAATTGCTAGAACTATAAGGATGGTGAAGACATGAATATACAGTTTAAAAAGGGCGTTTTAGAATTATGTGTATTAACCATGCTTTCAAGGAAGGATTGCTATGGTTATGAACTTGTCAAAGAAATTTCAAAAAAAATATCCATTGCTGAAGGAACCATCTACCCCCTTTTACGTCGGATGAAGAATGAAGACTATGTGACTACATATCTACAAGAATCACTCGAAGGACCACCGAGAAAATATTACAAACTAACCGATATAGGTATAGAGATGAAAGAACAATTAAATAAAGAATGGATGACATTCACCATAAAGGTGAACAAATTACTGGAAGGCAGGGATGAAGAATGAAGAAAAACGACTTCTTAAAAGAACTAAGCCAACACCTGTTAGGCATACCTGATGACGAAATCAAAGATATCCTCTATGATTTTAGGGAGTATTTTAATGCCGGTCTTCAGGATGGACGAAGTGAAGAAGAGCTTACTGACTCCCTTGGTGACCCTAAAGCTCTAGCAAAACAGGTCAAAACAGAGTATATGGTCAAATTAGCTAAAAAGACCCCAAATTTGCGAAATATGTTCAATGCCATCCTTGCTACTATGGGTCTCGGTTTTTTCAAAACAATCGGCTTATTTTTGATAATTATAGGAGTCTCTATCTTGGTTAACTACTTCTCTATTATTGATTTAACCTGGGGAAAGATTTGGCCGATATTTATTATTGGGTTGGGCGCTGCTTTTCAAGCTAGTTATTTTACTAACCCCTTACGCAGCAAAACAAATGAGAGCTTTCTCATTCCTGGCGCTATCTTAACTATAACAGGACTTTTATTCCTTTTTTTAGTTTTTACTGACTTCATATACATCGCGAAGCTCTGGCCTATCTTTATTCTATCAATTGCCATCGGGCTTTTTCAATTCTACTATTTTGGCAGTCGAAATTTCTGGATTCTGATTCCTACTGTGATTCTGACCGTTTTTAGTAGTATCTTCCTTGTTAGAAATCTTTCGAATATACAGTTCTTTAGCTTTTTTCTCGCCTGTGTCTTTATAATAGGCGGTTTAGTTGTATGGTTCAATATTGGTAAACGAAATTATTAAATAACAATAAAACTCCCCTAATATTACGATGAAAATTAGGGGAGTTGTTTATCAATCACTTATTTTTTTGATAAGAAAATCATAGCTCGCTTTTGTATATTCTATAATTTTATTAGCTATTAACCTATGACCTAGTTCATTTGGATGAATGCCATCTAAGCAAATATATTTTCTATAATCTTTTTCTTGTAAAAATGTCCCTCTTACATCAATTAATTTAGTATTTGTTTCCTCAGCAATATTAATTATTGCCGAATTATATCGTTCATGCCACCAGTAAATTCTAGTGACTGTTTCAAGCCATTTAAGTATATTTTTTTCATCACATGGATTGTTCTTACTGACCCATTTTAAATATCTTTCAGCATCAAGAGGTGGTAGACTCATAAAAACAGGTACAATATTGTTAGCTCTTAAGGTTTTAATTGTCTTCTTTAAATGATCTTTAAACATATTTATATCTGTATTAGGACTATAATCTTTAAATGGATTTTTAGCTATTTCTTCCCAATTAAAATCACAATCATTTCCTCCAAACTCGAGAATAACGATGTCTGGGTTCTTTTGGATAACCTGCCTATTTAGTTTTTTAGCCGCCCTAATTATTGTATTTCCGAACTTTCCTACAGTGTGGATTACACCATTAAATTCTTTTTGTAATAGTCCCCCAAAGTTTTCTTGTAAAACTACATATTTATTACTTTGTTCATCGAAAGTTATTCCTTTAGTAATGGAATCACCATATATTACAAGATGATAATAATCTTTTTTATTCATATTTTCACCTCATTTATTTTATTTATATATCTTAATTACAGTATAGCACATGGTATTGTTTATTGCAAGGTAGTAAACAATATTTTTATCTGTATATTACTATATAGCTAGTGACATAAGTGTAAAAAGGACTTCTGGTCACCAGAAGTCCTTTTTACACTTAATATTTATGAGGGGAGGGCCAGTTCCAAACCCGTAAGCTCAATCAAAATTTCAACGACTCCTTCGACAAAAATGCTATTTCGGGTAAGATGACCTTTAACAATTAATTTCTTTTAAAATTCTACCTATCACAATAAATTTATAGATATTTTTTCTCCCTTGTCTGTCTTTTTGCAAAAATCCTAATTCAGCCAATTCATTTAAATCATTTCGAGCTGTTTTGTATGAAACTTTATATTTTTTTTGATAATCACTTATGAATATAAAGTTTTTTTCGCTTTTAACAAAAAAATTCAAAAGTTTACTTTGACGATTAGATATGGAAATATTTTTTTCTTTTAAATAAGTAGATAATAATTTTCGTCCGTATTCTATTTCTATCCTTTGCATTACTTTTAATATACTTTCAGATAACATTTCTATATAAAAATTTAAAAAATATGTAAGTTTATTTTCATAGTCTTCAACATCTTTAATCGCTGTTACTACTCAGGCATTCCATTA
>JAGMES010000014.1 GCA_023128035.1 Halanaerobiales bacterium
AAAAACAATTTCCCCCACTTATAGAAGTGAGGGTCTTAACTCAAAAGATAAAATTAAAAAAGTTAATGAAAATAAAGAAATGGTGAATGTGTAATGGAATATTTAGTTATTGGTTTGATTTTTCTATTGGGATTATTAGATGTAGGTATTTTTCTTTTTTTATTTAATAATCCCCATTATGGAAAAGAAGTTTTAGTAGTTCATATAGTAATATATTTAATCATTAAATTTTTTGCTGATAAATATTTGGACGACTATGACGGAGTGCCTACTTATTTAGCACTTTTTTTACCTGGCTTAGGGGAGATGGTTGTTTCAATTTTATATTTTAGTATACATTATTTCTTGAGGGATAGTATAGTTTTAAATGATTATGAACGATATATTAAATATCAACGATTTTTAGATTATAATGATAAGATAGATTTTGAAAAAGAGCTTCAAACTATAAGCTTCTTGGATCAGATGAATTTATTAGATGGAGATAGTAAAAAACAATTAATTATTGATTCTAGTTTAAATCAGTATGTAGGAAAGATTAAACTTTTACAAAAGGGTTTAATGGATTGGGATGGTGAAGTAAAACACTATTCTGCTGTTTCTATAAATATGATAGAAAATGAATTCTCTCATTTAATTACTCAACTTAGAGAAGATTTTAACTTGAATAAAAACTTATCGACATTACAAAAGCTCAGACAAGTTTATAAAAATTATATAGAATCAGGTTTAATATCAGGAGAGGTATTGCAAATATTTAATAGTGAATACATTGATATCTTAAATAAATTACGTGGATTAAAGAAGGAAACTCCAGAAATTTTAGAAGAACTGATAGTGGCATATATACGTGGTGGCAATTTTGAACGTTCAGAAGAGATTAATAGAATATTATTAAATATTTTTCCAGAAAGATTTGAAGGGATTCTATATCAACTGCAAATTGCTTATGAAAAAAAAGACTTTACAGAATTAAATCGTGTGCTTTTGGATTTGAAAAAAAGAGAGATTGAAATTCCTAAAAAGTATCAAACTATATTAGCATATTGGATAGGAAAAGAGGAGATAGCATGATTTGCATAATCGCAGAAGGTTCTTATCCATATATTACTGGTGGTGTATCTAGCTGGATTCATCAATTGATAAGTGAACTACCTGATATGAATTTTAAAGTTTTATCTTTAATGCCTTCAAATAAAGAAAAGTTAGAATGTCACTATGATATTCCAGATAATTTAAAAGAAATAAGGACGGTTTATTTGGACGACTATCTGACATTAAAACATCGATATTTTAAAAAAAGAGTATATTTAAATAGAAAAGAAAGAGAATGTCTATCTAAATTTATATCAATGGATTCTAGTGTTAATTGGAAAGAAACAATTAAGCTGATAACAAATAAAAAAAAGCTAGGAAGTGTTATTGATTTTTTACAAAGCGAAGTATATTGGAATATATTAAAAAAATTTTACCAAGAAAAGTATAGTGATGTGAGCTTTAATACTTTTTTTTGGACAATACGAACTATGCTATTACCATTTTTACATTTATTTCATTATGAAGTAGTTGAAGCGGATATTTATCATGCAGTATCTACTGGATATGCTGGTATTCTTAGTGTTTATTTTCATGAGATGAACCAAAAGCCTTTAATATTGACAGAGCATGGAATTTATGCTCGAGAACGAGAAGAAGAGATTATTAAAGCAAAATGGGTAAACGGAATTTATAAGAGATTATGGATTGATTTTTTTTATTTTCTTTCTACAGCGGCTTATAAAGAAGCGGATACAATTATTGCTTTATTTGAACGAAATCGAAATATACAACTTGAACTTGGTGTGCCAAGAGATCGTACTCGTGTTATTTCTAACGGAGTTGACTTAAAAAGGTATACCGTTGAAAAAGAAGTTCATGTAGGTTATAACATTGGAGCTATTTTGAGAATAGTACCGATTAAGGATGTTATGACTTTAATCCGTGCATTTAAAATTATTAAAGAAACAGTTGATTCTGTAAAACTTTATTTAATAGGTCCAACAGATGAGGATCCAGAGTACTTTCAACAGTGCAAAGGTTTAGTTAAAATATTACAGTTAGAGGAAAATATAATATTTACAGGTAGAGCTGATGTAAAAGAATACTTTAAAAAAATAGATGTACTGGTATTGACATCAATATCAGAAGCACAACCACTAGTTATCTTAGAAGGAATGGCTTCTGGAATTCCAGTGGTTTCTACAGATGTGGGTTCATGTAAAGAATTATTAGAAAAAGATGAGAATGAAGATGTATGTGGAATAGTCACTAATTTAGTATCACCCAACGAGACTGCTGCTCAGATATTAAGGTTATTAAAAAATCCAGATTTACGAAATATAATGGGACAAAATGGACGGAAAAGAGTAGAAAGAGCATATAGTAAAGAATTATTTATTGAGAATTACAGAAAAATATACGAAAGAATTAGGTGAGCCTATGGCTGGAATTGGATTTACACTAAAAAAGATGTTTCAGGATGAAACTTATTTAAATCGTAGTAAAGCATATTTATATTCTGCTTTGGTAGCGGCAGGGCCATGGATTGCTGCTGTAGTTACTGTAAATATACTTATGTTTTTTATGAATTTCATTGATGGTGTTTTTCCAGAAAAAGAGCTGTTTTTAGGAACTATTGTATATAGTTTTGTGTTTTCTCAAATTATCACTGCACCCTGGCAATTACTTATTACTAGATATATTTCGGATAAACTCTATAGTGAGGATTATGAATCTATCCGTCCTTCGTTTGTTGGATTAAATAAAATTGTATTTATTATTGGATTTATTGCTTCTGTACTTTTTTATTGGAATCGTCCTCTTCCAATTTATTATAAAGTGATAGCAATTTATCTATTTATAATTATTTCTATGATCTGGATTGTAATGGTTTATCTGAGTGCTGTGAAAAATTATGAATTAATTGCTAAAGCCTATATTTATGGTGGCCTTTTATCAATTGGATTGTCGATTCTATTTATATATAAGCCAGTACAGTTGCCTTCATTAACCTTTTCTACTACTTTTTTATTTACCTATTTGATCGGACTAAGTTTGACGTTTATTATGCTTATTTACAACTTTTTATCAACTTTTTATTTTGGGAATCATTTAGAATATGATTTTATAAGATATTTAAATAGACTACCCAGTCTGTTTTTTATTGGATTATTTTATACATTAGGTCTTTGGGTAGATGATATTTTAATGTGGTTTAGTATTGCAGGGATAGAGGTATATAGCACTTATCAATATGCTCCAGTTTATGATAATGCAGTATTTTTAGCATATCTAACTATCATACCTTCGATGGTATTATTTTTGGTATCTGTAGAAACGGAATTTTATGATACTTATAAAAAATATTATGGATTAGTTAATAAAACAGGAACCTATCGTGAAATTGATACTGCTAAAGATGAGATGAAAAAAACAATTTATAGTAAACTTTTTTACACTTTTCAAGTTCAAGCTTTGATTTCAGTAACTTTGGTATTATTATCACGACCAATTTTTAAGTTTTTAAATTTTAGTATTCTGGTTCGGAATATTTTCAGAGTTTGTGTTTTTGGATCACTATTCAACATATTTATTCTTTTGATTATATTGGTTTTATTGTACTTTGAGTCTAGAAAACGAGCTTTGGTTATTTCTTTTATTTTTTTAATATCTAATCTCGTATTAACTGCTCATTTTGCTGATAAAGGATTAGAGTACTATGGATATGGTTTTACTCTGGGATCTTTTATTACATTATTGGTAGCAATATTTTTTCTAAATGTATTCATGGGTAGAGTAAATTTTGCAACTTTTGCTTTACAACCTCTTTTTCCGAAAAAAGAGAAAGGTATTTTTGTGGAAATCTCTAATATATTGAATAGATATAAACAACATCAATATGAGGAGGAGGGAAGTTTTGTGAGGATAAGCAGAAAGAGAAAGAAAAAGAAAAAGAAATTATATGTGAATATTGGTATAACTATGGTGTTGATTCTTATATATATTGGGGCAAAATTTATGACACCATCCAGTCAGGTAACATCTTCTGAGATATTGAATGATGGAATCGTAGGAACTGAAACTGCAGATCCAACTGAACTTAAACATATAATAATAGATTCAGATTCATTATCTTCAGAAATTGATCTTGATGCATCATTAGCAAAAAAAGATGGGGTTACAACCTTAGTTGAAATAGTTGTGGTAAAATCACCAACAGAAACAGAAACAGAAACAGAAACAGAAACAGAACCAGATATTGAACCAGAAAAAGTTTTGGAAAAAAATATAGAGTTGCCTGTAAACGAGGAAGAAACGAAGATTGCAACTGTGGATACAAGTGTTGAAGAGGAAATTAAATATGATAGATATACTTTTCAACCAGGAGATACATTATATTCATTGAGTATGAAGTTTTATGGTGGAGAAGAGATGATAGATGAAATAATACAAATCAATGGAATTAAAGATATTTATTCTATTCCAGATGGAACAGTATTGAAACTTCCTATTATACCTAAAAAATATCGTTTAAAGGAGGGAGAAACACTTTATGCGGTGAGTATGAAGTTTTATGGTCAAGAGGAGATGATAGAAGAAATTATGGAGTTAAATGGTATTGAAGATATTTATTCAATTCCTGCTGGGATAGTATTGAAACTTCCTTAACATAATTTTCGAGTATGGTGCAAGTTCGCGTTTAAAGGAATATTTCATGTCTATGTCGAATGACAATGTGTGTTACTTCAAAAATATCAGAAATTGTTCAGGGGGGTAATTATGAGTTTAACTAACGAAAAATTGCTAAAGAAACAAAGAAAGTATTACTTAGAAGATTTGGATGTCACAAAATGGGAAGTTGTAGAAAAAGAATGGCAGATATTATTAGAAGAACCTATTAGTTCAGCTAATGATCTTGAAGTATTACTTGAGAAATATAGTGAGCTTAACAGTATATTAATGGATGAAATGTCTTGGCGTTATATTAAGATGACTCTTCATGCTGATCAAGATGAATATTCTAAGTCATTTAATGATTTTTATGCTAAGATTACTTGTAATTCAGAAACTTACGATTCTAAAGTTAAAAAGAAGTATTATGAAAATGAGTTTAGAAAGGAACTTTCTGAGGAACGGTATGGTCATTTAGATAAAATTATCTCAAATGATATTGAACTATTCAGAGAAGAAAACGTACCTTTAAAAGTAAAAGAGCAGGAAACATTCACTAAATACAATACTATTACTTCAAGCATGACCGTAAACTATAAAGGAGAAGAAAAAACTTTACAACAACTTTCGGTTTATTTAAAAGATAAGGATCGTAGTGTTCGAGAAGAAGTTTGGCATCTGGTTATGGATCGACTAGCACAAGATGCAGATGAGTTAAATAAAGTTTTTGATGAACTGAAAGAAATTCGGATTGAGATTGCTAAAAACGCTGGTTTTGATAATTATCGCGATTATATGCATAAAGAAAAAGGTCGTTTTTCATATACTCCTGATGATTTGTATCGTTTCCATGATGTAGTTGAAAAATTTGTTGTTCCGTTTATGAAAGAGTTGAATGAAGAACGGAAAGAAAAATTAGAGCTAGATGTTTTAAGACCATGGGATATAAATGTAGATTATGATGGAGAGGTCTTGAAACCATTTAACAACGTAGATGAGTTTGTTGACAAAGCGATCAATGTATTATCCAACGTTAAACCTGAATTCGGAATCAAGTTAAATAAGATGAAAAACTCAGATTTTCTTGATTTAGAGAATAGAAAAGGAAAAGCTCCAGGAGGATATTGTGCAAGTATTGAAGAATATGGTTCTTCTTTTATCTTCATGAATGCAGTGGGTTTACATAGTGATGTAACAACTCTTGTACATGAAGCAGGTCATGCAATGCACTCTTTTGAGAAAGTTGATGAACCTATCTTCCAATATAAGCATACTCCTGAAGAAGCAAGTGAGCTTGCTTCAATGTCAATGGAATTTATGACTATGGATTACTGGGGAGAGTATTATGCAGATCCAAAAGATTTAAAGAAAGCAAAAAGAGACCAATTGATTGGAACTTTGAAATTCTTGCCATGGTGTATGGTTGTTGATGCATTCCAGCATTGGATTTATACAAATCCAGATCATACCCCTGAAGAGAGATTAGAGTATTTTACTGATTTATCAGAGAGATTTAATACAGGTGTGGATTGGACTGGGCTTGGAAAAGAGCAGAAGATTTCCTGGATGCGGCAGTTACATATCTTTGAAGTACCATTTTATTATATCGAATATGGAATTGCTCAATTGGGAGCATTAGCAGTATATAAAAATTATAAAGAAAATCCTCATAAGGCTGTTGAAGACTATGAAGCGTTCTTAAAACTGGGATATTCAAAGCCAGTAAATGAACTTTATGAAGCAGCAGGAGTTAAGTTTGACTTCTCAGAGGAGTATATCAAAGAGATTGTTGACTTTGTAAAAGCAGAGTTGAAGTCGATATATTAAAAAACTCCTTATTTTAGAGAAAAATAATTCTCTAAAATAAGGAGTTTTACTTATAAAACGAAATACTGGGATGGGAAATAATTTTTAAAAATATTGTAAAAAAATTAAAGAAAAGAAGGAATTCTATAGTGCATTGACGAATACAAATTAGTACATTTATCCTAAATTTTATAATTAGGATAAAAAGTATATATTGATATTAGTTTTAAAAAAGGAGATGGTAAAATTGGTAAAAAAAATATTAAAGATAACTATGATTGCATTAGTAATTCTTGTATTATTGGCAGGTGTGGTGATATTCTTTCATACAAATTCTGTTTTAAAAAATATGGCAGATGGTATAGTTGTAACAAGTGGAAATTTAGTAGAACAATATAAAGATGAAATAGAAAGTATTGAAGTTGAGAATAGTGATGGATTGAAAATTGCTGGTTGGCATTTTGATATTTCTAATCCTAAGGGAGTTGTCGTAATACTTCATGGTATGCATGGAATGGATGCAGCATCATTGTTACACTATGGTAAGTTTTTTAAAGAAGAAGGTTATACTTCTATATGTTTAGATATGAGAGCACACGGGCGAAGTGAGGGTGATAGATTAAGCTTTGGGTATGAAGAAGTTAAAGATGTAAGTGCTATATTAGATTGGGCAGATGATAAATATGATGATATTCCAGTAATACTATATGGGCTGTCAATGGGTGGTGCAACAGCTATCAGAACTGCAGCAGCTAGAGAAGATGTTGACATGGTAATAAGTATAAGTTCTTATGATAAATTAGAAAGCCAGATGCGAGATTTTATGAAAAGTATGGATTTACCAGATGCTGTAGTCGAATCTTACATACCGTTTTTCAAATTGCATTTAGCAATTCGTCATAAGGTTAATACATCCAAAACGTCACCAATTCGCGATATATCAAAAATATCTACAAGACCGATTTTGCTCGTTCACGGAGATGAAGATGAGCAAACTTTAGTAAGACAGGCATATAGCCTTAAGAATAAAGCTGGTGATAATGTAAAATTACGAATAGTAGAAGGGGCTAAACATTTAGTAATTGATGAAAACATTTTAGCAGAAGAAAATGAGTGGTTTAGAGATGAAATAATTGACTTTATAAATGCAAATTTATAAAATATTTTTTGTGGGTTAATCATAAAATACAACGATGTCATTAAAATGGTCTCTGATTTACAGAGACCATTTTTCAGCATAAAAAAAGGTATTAAGTTGTGTATTGACGAAAATATAAAAAGATAAATAATATTTGGGGGACAACTATGAAATTATTATATGGAACAGCTAACCCAGGAAAGTTACAGCACATGAGAGAAATGCTTGAAGGTTTGGATATAGAGATTATTGGATTGAATGATTTTGATTTACATATAGATCAAATTGATGAAAGTGGTAATAATCCTTTGGCTAATGCAAAAATTAAAGCGTTTGCATACTATAAGGCTGCTAAAATTCCTGTATTTTCTTGTGATACAGGTTTATATATAGAAGGTTTAGATGATGAAAAGCAACCTGGTGTTCACGTTAGAAGAGTTAATGGAAAAGCCTTAAATGATGAAGAAATGATAGAATATTATACCAGTCTTGCTTTGAACTTTGGAGGTAATGTCAGAGCTAAATATAAAAATGCAATATGTCTAATACTTGATGAAGAAAATATTTTTGAATATGACGGAGATGATATATCATCAGTCAGCTTTTTAATCTCTTCAAAACCTCACCAGAAGAGAACTGCAGGTTTTCCGTTGGATTCTATTTCAGTAGAAATTGAAACTAGAAAATATTTTATTGATTTGGATTCAAATAGTAACTTTCAAAGTGAATTAGCAGAAGGTTTTCGGAATTTTTTTCTAAGAACTATTCTGAAGTGAAATTAATGCTAAAGGAAGTGAGAGTATTGAATACTTATAAAAGTGAATTGAGAATGATTACCGAAGTTTTACTAAAAGCTGAGGATAATTTTGCAGAGTTGAAAGAAGCAACAGATAGATTGTATGAGCTATTTATAAACATATCAGATTTTAAAAGTGATGATGATCAAAACAGAGAGGATATATATGTCTCCAAAGGAAAAGCAATAGCTCCTAAATGGGCAGCAATGTGTATAAAAGAAATGTTAAGGACTAAACGCTTTATCAGGGGTTTTTATTTAGGAATTAGATCTGTTCTAAAAAAATTTCCCAATAGACCAATCCATATCCTTTATGCTGGTACTGGACCTTTTGCTACATTAGCTATTCCCTTAACGACATTTTTCACCAGTGATGAAATTAACTTTACTTTTTTAGAGATTAACCAGAATAGTATTAAACAACTTAAAAAAATTATTAAGGCCTTTGAAGTTGGAGATTATGTACAACAGATTGTTCAGTGTGATGCAGTAAATTATAAAGTTGATCAACCGATTCAAATGATTATTACTGAAACTATGCAAAATGCCTTACAAAAGGAACCTCATGTTGGCATAACACTGAACTTAGTTCCGCAATTAGATCCAGAAGGGATTTTAATCCCGCAAAATATTAAAATTGAGGCTGCTTTACTTGATCCTAAGAGAAATATGGATAGGATGATGGGTTTAAATAATGATAGTGAGATATGTTACTTTTTATTGAAGAATATATTTGAGTTAAATAAAGATGTCGTTGAAAAATATTCTATCAATGAAGAGGGGTTATATAATTTTTCGAATGTAGAGATTGATATTCCCAAAGAGTTAACTGAAGAGTATAAAGAGTTATCTTTATTAACAACAATCCAGATATTTGAAGAGGAAGTGCTGACTCACTGGCAATGTTCTTTAAATTTACCCCAGAAAATTTTAGATTTTGATTTAATTAAAGAGTCAGTAAACAGAGTAAGTTTTCAATATCAGATGAGTGAAAAACCCGGGTTTAAGTTTGAGATTAAGTAAATTAGTAATTAGGAGTGAATAGAGAATGACTAAACTTATTGATTTAAGCCATGATATTGTTCATAATATGGTCGTTCATCCATATGATGATTCGGTTAAGCTTTTTCAAGATAAATTTCTACAAAATGATGAATATAATAATTTTAGATTGGAAATTGGTATGCATGTAGGTACTCATATTGATACTCCTATGCATATGACTAATAGTGAAACATTCATAAATGAAATATCTTTAGACAGATTTATTGGAAAAGGATGTTTACTTGATGTTAGAAATGAGAGTGTCATTAAATGGAAAGAAGAATATTCAGACATTGTTAGAGAAAATGATATAGTTTTGCTGTTTACAAATCATAGTGATAAATATGGAACAGAGGAGTATTTTACAAAACATCCAGTTATTGATGAAGAATTAGCAAATTTTTTTATTAAAAAAAAGATAAAAATGTTAGGAATAGATTTTCCATCACCTGATGAATATCCATTTAAGATACACAAAATGCTCTTTGATAATAATATACTTATAATTGAAAATATCACAAATTTATCCGAATTAAAATCTATAAGTAGTTTTGAAATCATAGCATTTCCTTTAAAGATACGAGCTGATGCATCTATGATTAGAGTTGTTGCAAGAACATAGCATTTTTATGGTATAATATAGATGAGGGATTATTTAACGACATTTCAGACGGAAAGTCCCCCTCATCAGGTGATGTTAAAAGAACTATGAAGTGAAAAAACACTGAAAATTAAATTTTAAATGAGAAAAAGGAGTGGAACAATGAAACTGCCATATGGAATAACTGACTTTAAAGAATTACGAAAAGAGAATTACTTTTACATAGATAAAACTCAATATATAGAGATACTCGAGAGTTTAAATAGTAAGTATTTATTTTTCATTAGGCCTAGAAGATTTGGAAAATCTCTTTTTCTTTCAACTTTAGAATATTATTATGATCTGAACAAAAAAGATGTTTTTGAAAACCTCTTCTCTGGATTGTTTATTGGAAACAATCCGACTAAGTTGAAAAATGAGTATTTTATTTTATCTCTTGATTTTTCGGGATTAAATACAGATTCTCAGAAAAGCTTAAAGGAGTCTTTTCGTAAAACAGTTTTAAGCGGATTAATTAGATTTTTAAAAAGATATAATTATTATATTGCTAATGTAGAAAAAGTAATAGATAAATTAGAGCATGAAAATGACTTAAAAAGAATGTTAGAAATAGTGTTTACTCTGGTAGAAGAAGTTAATAAAAAGATATATGTTTTGATTGATGAATATGATCATTTTGCCAATGATATTTTAGCAATAGGTGATGGGGATTTTTATAAAGACACAATTAGAGCTAGAGGATTTGTGAGAGATTTTTATGAAACCCTGAAAATAGGAGCAAAAAGTGTAATAGACAGGATTTTTATGACAGGTATATCGCCAATTATGTTGGACGATCTGACATCGGGATTTAATATTACGGATAATTTGACCATGAATCCTTTGTTGAATGAAATGTTAGGTTTTACAGAGCAAGAATTAATAGAATTTATTGATAAAATAGAAATAGATATAAAAAAAGAAAACCTGTTATCAGAGTTAAAATTAAATTATAATGGATATCTTTTCAGTATCAGAGGTAAAGAGAGAGTTTATAACCCTGATATGATTCTCAGCTTCTTTAATAACTGGCAGCAGATTGGGGATTACCCAGAAAAATTGATAGATGATAATGTAAAAACTGATTATGGTCGTTTACAAAGATTAATAGCAAATAGGGAGAACAAGAGTATTTTAGAAGAAATAATTTTAAAAGAAGAAATAGTTTCAGATATCGTAAGTAGGTTTTCTTTTGATAGAATGTATGATCAGGAATACTTTATCTCTTTACTTTTTTATATGGGTTTATTAACAATAGATAAAAAACATAGAAGTAGACTTATTTTAAAGATACCTAACTATGTTATTAAGACAATATACTGGGAATATTTGCAAAAAAGTTTAGTGGAGCAATATAAGATAAATTTTGATTTAGATGAATTAAGAAAAAGTGTTGAAAAGCTGGCTTATGATGGGGAAATAGAATCGTATATTGAATATGTCAGTAAAAATATTTTAAAACAATTATCAAATCGAGATTTACTAAGATTTGATGAGAAGTATATTAAGATTATTCTTTTTAGCAATCTTGCAAGTGGTGAAGTTTATAAGATTTGTAGTGAAAGAGAGGTTGAAGGTGGTTATATTGACCTTTTTTTAGAAAAGGACAGCCGCTATCCAGATATTGAATATGAATGGTTATGGGAACTAAAATATCTGAAAAAAGAGGCTAAATTCAGAATAGAGCAGGTAAAAAAAGAAGGTTTAAAACAATTAGAAGAATATGCCGCCAGTAAAAAGTTTGTGGACAAAAAGAATTTGAAGAAAGCGTTAATAATTTTTATTGGTAAAGATGAATATGAGATAATTGAGGTTTAGAATTTTAAAGTTCACTGATGGCGGGCCAGTATAAAAGTCTTGAATTATTGAGAATGAGTGAGTATTTTCGTGAAAAACTTATTTTATAAAGGAGGAGTAATAAATGTCAAAAGTATTTCGACAAACTCAACTTTATAAGTTCTTAATGTATTGCAATAACTCTAAATTAGAAAAAGAAGTTTTAGATTGTGGAGCAGGTGGTAATTGTCCTCCCCTTGCACTTTTTGCTGAACATGGATATAAAACTTACGGAATTGAAATTCGTGACTTACAATTAGAGAAAGCTAATACTTTTGCTAAGGAAAATGGGTTTGATCTTAGTATTTCAGATGGTGATATGCGAACACTTCCATTTGAAGATAATTCTATTAGTTTTATTTTTTCTTATAATACCATTTTCCACTTAAGTAAAGTTGATATTGCAAAAGCTATCAGTGAAATAAAACGAGTATTAAGACCAGGCGGATTATGCTTTGTAAATTTTCTATCTACTAATGACTTTAGATATGGAGATGGGGAAAAGGTTGGGGAGGGAGAATACTTACATATTGAAGGTGGTTGTCCTGCTTTACATACATACTACGAAGTTGATGAAGCAGAATTTCTTTTCGATGACATGGAAATTTTGTTTAAGGAAAATAGAGTTTTAGAAAGAATATTTAATGATGAAAAAATTAGACAGGGATATATTGATTATATTGCTCAGAAAAAATAATAGATAGGATAAAGATGATACTTCGAAATCATATATTGTTAAAAGTTTGAAGGTAAAGATAACCAAAACAGTGAAATATTAAAACAGGTATTGAAATCTGATCTTAGGAGGGATATTATGTTTTGTCCAAAATGTAAGTATGAATATGTTGAAGGAATTGAGGAATGTGCAGATTGTGGGGCTAAATTAGTAGAAGAATTACCTCTTGAAGAAAAGAAAAATTATGTATTTGAAGATCTTGTTACTGTTTTAGTACCATCAAGCCAGTCTATTACT
The DNA here is from genome assembly GCA_023128035.1 of Halanaerobiales bacterium. The sequence goes on from JAGMES010000014.1 coordinate 12,944, forward strand.
TTGATAGCAAAATCTCTCTTAGAAGATGCTGGAATTCCTTATTTCGCAAAAAATGAAGATGTTCAAAACTTATTTGCACTTGGTCAATTAGGAACTGGATTTAATCCTTTAACAGGGCCAGTTGAAATTCAGGTGGCACAAAAATATGAAGAGGCTGCGAGAGAACTTTTGAATGAATTAAAGGAATAGAGTTGTTAGGCAGAAAGAGTTAAGTGGTATAACGTCGGCTCAAGATTTATGCAGGAAAATAAGTCCCCTCATCTTACAGGTAGGGGACTTATTTTAAATTTACCTTTTTTAAATCAGCGTATATAGAAAAAAAATTATAATAAACCTTGACCTGGAGTTAACTCTAGGAAGTATAATAGTACTAGGGAGGTGAAGTTATGCGTGTTGGAGAATTTTCTGCTAAATCAGGGGTGACTATAGATACTTTAAGGTACTATGACAAAATAGGTTTACTAACTCCTAATAAGGAGAATGGTCAGCGTAAGTATTGTGAAGAAGATTTGGAGAAGATTAAGGCTATTACTGTATTGAAGAAAGCTAATTTTACTTTAGAAGAGATAAAGAAAATTTTAGAACTTGATCAACAGATAGAAGAAGGATTGAAAAAGGGTGTTCATAAAATAGATGTTGCTCAAGAAAGTTTAAAGATGGTCAAAATTAAGTTTCAGGAAGTAGTTGTGCGTGAAAAAGAAATTCAAACAATAAAAGGGTAGTTAGAGCATTTTGCAAGTAAACTAGAAAATTTCCTGAAAGGAGTAGAGTAGATGGAGAAGAAAGGTTTGGGAGTTGGCATATATTCTTTAGCAGGAGTTTATGGAAGGAAAGATTTAAACGAGATCAAAAAAATGCTACTTCATGCAGTGGAAAGTGGGGTTAATTATTTTGATGTTGCAGATCATTATGGCCCAGCGGAAGAAATTATCGGCACAACTTTGAAATCCTACCGTTCTCAGATCAAGATAGCTACTAAGGTTGGCCTAACTGAAAAGGGCGGGCAAAATTGTTCATATGATCATATTGTGGATTCCTGCCAGAAGAGTTTAAAGCGTTTGCAAACAGATTATATTGATCTTTATCAGATTCATTTTGATGATCCAAAAACACCTGTTGAGGAGACGTTGAAGGCTCTTGAAGATTTGAAAGACAAAGGAATGATTTTAGAATATGGGCTTGGGCATTTACCGGTTCACAGGTTAGAAGAATATGTAATGAAGGGAAATCCTAAAACTTTAATGATAGAATTAAGTCCTGTGGCCTTGAAACGTTATCAAGAATTATATCCGATTTGCGATAAATATAATATTGGGATAATTACTCATGGAACCACAGGAAGAGGATTATTAACTGGAAATTTAAAAGCAGATCATAAGTTTGCTTCAGATGATATTAGAAATATTGATCCATTATTTCAGCATGGCTATTATAAGTCAGCAATAAAAGTTTTAGAGAGATTAATTGAACTGGGGAAAAAATATAATAAAAGTTCTGTGCAGGTTGCCCTAAATTGGGTATTAAATCAACCTGGTATTGAAAGAGTTTTAGTCGGTCCTTCGACGATTGAACATCTTGACGAGGACTTGGGTGCTTTAGAGTGGCGATTGAAAGAGGTGGATTTAGAGAACTTGACTGACTTTGTGTTAAAAGAAGATAGGATTAAAGGAAACAATCTGGAAACTGAGATTTTTGAAATTCTTAAAAATGATTTACCAAAGGATCGTAATCAGGCTGTGGCTGATCTTATATATGTGATTGATGGATTAATTGAGCTAAAAAAAGTTGAAGCAAAAGAACTGTTTCCTTTCTTTGGAGAGTTGTTAGCCTGGAAGCGAGAAAACAATAAGAAATGGGCTTTGGTAAGGGATATTAAGGAACAAATTTCTGAGTTAATTAAAAAGGAAATATGTGTGTTCTGACGAATTAGATTTCAATAGGATTTGTTAAGGAGTGATATAAAAGTGAAAGTTGCCAACTATTATAACGAGAATGTTACTAAAGAATTTTCAAGACTAAATCAAGACTTTTATAGTTCTTTAGAGAAGAAAATCGTTTTACATTTAATTAAGAAGTATTTTCCGAAAAAAGCAAAGATATTAGATGTTGGTGGAGGGCCAGGAACCTACAGTCAAGAACTTTTAGAATTAGGCTCCAATGCAAGTTCAACAAAAGGCTGAAAAAATGACTCTTAATACTTGTGAAGATGAATCGATTATTGGATTGTCCAACCATATCTTTTACATTGGTCGAAAAGAGAGTATGTAATCAGGGAGCATAAGAGAAAGGCGGGGAAACCCCCGCCTCTTATTCGTATACATACTTATTTTTAAACAGGTGCTTCTGGAGGTAAACAAATAAGTCTTCCAGCTACAAATTCACTTGGTGTCATATTAGGATTAACTTTTAACATGTCAGTAGCTGAAATAACAAATTTTTCTGCTATACTTGACAAAGTATCTCCTTCTTTAATTAAGTAAGTCCTATCATCAGGGCAAACTTTACTTGGCTTTGACGGCGGGATACATATTTGTTGACCTTCTTGTAAATTATCTAAATCTAAATTGGGATTAGCTTTTCGTAAAGCGTTATAGGATCTATCAAATTTTATAGCTATAAGGAGGAAAGTGTCATTTTCTTCAACAGTATAAAATTGACCATTTGGACACTTTACCTTTTTGGGAATACAGATTATTTGCCCAATATATAAATTGGTAGGATCTATGCCTGGATTAAATGGTAAAAGTTCATTTACAGATAAACCATATTTTGTTGCAATTGAATATAATGAATCTCCTTGTTCGATGGTATAATAAAATCCCTTTGTACATGATGGTTTAGTTGGTTTTTTGGGAACACATATGATTTGACCCACCATTAAATTATTTGGATTGATTGCAGGATTTAAAAATAGTAATTGCTGAGGAGTTGTATTATATTCTAATGCTATTTTGTATAAAGTATCTCCTGGTTTGATAGTATATGGCATGGCTTTTATGGGACATTGTTTCCAATACATTAAACTTCACCTCACTAATATTTGTTATCATATTTTATTCTACTAAGAATGAAAATGTTACATACTTAGTAGCAAATCATAAAATATAAGCTGGCGAAGTTTTTATATATCAATATTTTATTCTTGGATCAAGAAAGGCGTACAAGTTACTTTTTCTAAAAAAATTAGTAAAAGCGAATATTGATTCATGGCTTTTTTATGAGGAAAATTGACGAAATAGTCCTTTGTGCCTGTTTTCAAAGGAAACCCACCTCTGAACGTCGAAAACAATGTAAAGAGTGCTGATGAAAAAATTTCGGTAGGTGAATTGTATGGAAACCTTATATATAGGCCCAACAGGGTCAGGGAAAACAACTATATTACTTGAGAAGTATTTAGAGATTGCGAAAAAAACTAAAAGAACAGAAGAATGTCTGGTATTTGTTAAAAATGCAACCAGTGTTACAGATTGGCGAAGGAATGTAGATTTACAACAGTTTGGCCCAATCAATGCTTTTACTTACTTTGGATTTATCCAGAGAGAGTTGACAGATTATTGGAGTATTGTAGAAAAACAAATGACAGATGAGATAAAATCTTTGGAACCTACATTCATGAATGTAGAAACTTCTCATTACTTAATGAGTCAACTTGTAGATAAAGCTCGTTCAAGAGAGGGAACTTTTGCTTCGATCAATGCAACATCTCAGCAGATTGCTGTTCAACTGATCGATAATTTAAACCATGCTGCTATGAATGGATTGACATTTGAGGAGATAAAGAAAAGATTATTTCGCTTAGCCCAAGAAGATCAGGATAAAGTCACTATCTACAAAGAATCATTGCAGATTATGCGTCAATTTATAGAACACTGTATAAATACCAGGTGTCTTGATTATTCTTTGATTGTTGATTTATATAACCAATACTTGCTTTCAAATGAAAACTATTATAAAGATATAAAAAAAACTTTTCGATATCTGCTCGTTGATAATTTAGAAACTACGGTTCCGACAGCTCAGGATTTGATTTTAAAGGTTATGGAACATACAGAAGAAACGTATCTTGCCTTTAATCCTGAGGGAGGTTTTACATCGTTTTTTGGAGGGAATCCGAAACTGGCTCAGAAAACCTTCTTTCCTATCTGTGCGTGTGTAAATCTGGATGAATCACATACTTCATCTAAGGAATCTAGAGAGCTAGCAAAGGCCATAACTGAGAAAGTTTTAGAAGGTAAACCTATTACTAAAAATGATTTTATTAAGGGTGAAATTCCCGCTGATTTGAGAGGAGATATGCTTCTAAAAGTAGCGGATAAGGTGAAGGATCTTTTAGATGAGGAAGTCTTGCCAGGTGAAGTCGCCTTAATTGCTCCAATTATTGATAAAGTTATGGAATTTACCTTTGAACGTTATTTTACGCAACATGGGTTCAAACTAGCCAATCTTACTAGAAATAAGAGGCTACTTGATGAACCATTTGCTCAGGCATTGATAACGCTGGCTTTGTTAGTAAATTCTGATTGGAAATTAGAATTGAATTTTTCTTCATTAGTACAGACTTTGAGTTTGATCTTGAAACTTGATCCTATTCGTAGTTCATTATTAGCTGATGAGATATTTAAAAACCAAATGGTCTTGCCTGATTTAGATGAGATTAATTTACGAGATCGGTTGGGTTTTGAAAACTCAGATAAATATGATCTTTTTATAGATTGGGTAAAGGAAAAGCAATCTAATGATATAGAGATGGAGCATTTCTTCCAAAGAGTATTTGGTGAACTTTTAGCTCCGTTATCTCCAGAAGAGAAGGATATTCTTGCTTGTAGACAGATCATCGCTTCTATCACAAAATTTAAAAAAGTTATGAAGAAATTTAATCCTCTAGACGAAAAACAGTTGGGAAAAGATTTTATCGATATGGTTTTGAATGGAACATTAGCAGCGGAAGTTTTATTTAGACCGCCTTCTAGTGCTGAACATATCATATTAGCCACACCCTATACATTCTTATTTTCGCCGTACATTAAGCAGGTTAAATACCTATTCTGGCTAGATATAGCCAGTGAAAATTGGCTTAGAAGTAGTAGTAAAGAATTGACAAATCCATTTATTTTATCTCGCCAGTGGCAAGATGATGATGAATGGACTGATGAAGTAGACCAAAATTTGCGTAAAGAACAGTTGATCAACTATTTGCAGAGTTTGTTGAGTAAATGTACAGATGGCTTATATCTAGCAAACAGCTATCTAAGTAGTCATGGCTGGGAGCAGGATGGCAGGCTTTATGAGTGGTTAGAGAAGTATGATGTTGAGGTGAATCAGCATGATTAGTTTACGACCTGGACAAAAGGAAGTTGCAGAATATAGAAAGGGTTTTATGGCGGTTCCTGCTGTTCCTGGAGCAGGGAAAACGACGGTTTTGGCTTATCTAGCTTCGACTCTTATTGAAGAAGGACATACAAGGCCAGGTAAAATTCTCGTAGTTACGGTAATGAACTCTGCTGTTTCAAATTTTCGCGCCAGAATCGGAAATTTTCTTGAAGAAAGAGGACTTTCACGCAATAGAGGATTTGAAGTTAAAACTCTTCATTCACTAGCTATGAGTATATTAAAAGAAAAACCAGAGTTTTTACTAATCAATAATGAGTTTCAAATAATTGACGAATCTAAACAGTGGAATCTAATCGCAGAACTAACTCAGCAGTGGATCGATCATCATGAAGATAAATGGAAATCTCCCATCGGAGTAAAAGAGGATACTAAGTGGCATGAGAAAGCTGTTGAGAAATGGACACAATCTGATCTGCCCAGATTTATGAAAGGGATGATAAGCTATATCAAATCTCAGGGTGTGACCATTGAGGACATAAAAAAATTAAAACGTAATCTCAATGAAGATTCTTTTTTATATTGGGCATTTGAAATCTATGAAGAATATTCAAAAATACTTTATCGAAATGGTCTTTTGGATTTTGATGATCTTATCTTGCAAGCTCTTAAACTTTTGCAAAAAGATGAACAACTCTGTCAACGTTTAAGAAAACGCTGGACATATATTTTTGAGGATGAAGCTCAAGATTCTAATCCTCTACAAGAGAAAATTTTACATTTGTTAGCTGGAGAGGATGGAAATCTGGTACGGGTAGGAGATTCGAACCAAGCGATTATGGGAACCTTTACCTCTGCAGATACAGAAATTTTCCGTGGTTTTTGTCAATCTACCGATGTTAAAAAGGAATCAATCCTATATTCCAGTCGCAGTAGTGTGGACATTATTAATTTGGCTAATTATCTTGTAAAATGGTCACGGGGCCAGCATCCTCAGAATGAATGTAGGGATTCATTAGAAGATCAATTGATTCATCCTGTTGATGAGTTTGATCTTTATCCGAACCCAACTACTGAAAACTACACGATTGCTGTTAAGAGATATGTGGATTCTAAGCAAGAGATTCAGGAAGTTGCGCAATTGGCGCATCGACACGTAAAAGATAATCCTAAAAATACAGTTGCGATTATTGTTCCCAATCGATTTATTCAAGAGGAAGCCGCGGAAAAGTTAAAAGAGATGGGAGCGAATTATGAAGAAGTAGGTAAAATTAATAGTGATCAGGCAAAGACAATTTATGATTTAAAATCAGTGATTCAATATCTGGCTGAACCCCATAAAGTAGATATGGCATCTAAGCTTATCAGAAATGTTTTGCTTTCTGATTTTACTGAAGAAATATTAGGTGCAGTAGATCAATTATTGAAACGATATTCTTTAGAAGAGTTGGTTTATCCTATAGGGGGAGAGATGCCTTGGCTTGATTATCCAGATGAACTATTTGATCCTGAGTTACTAGCCGCATTTAATCATGCTCTAGACAAACTACGGCTTTGGTTGGATGCAAGTGTAGCGATACCACCAGATGAACTGGTTTTATTCTTAGCTGAACAGATGGAGTTTATAAATGAACCTTTGGCTGTTGCTCAGAATATTGCTTTACAGATTAAATCTGAATTGAATGTGAATCCAGGTTGGAAATTGCTCGATATAGCTAATGAATTGCCGCGGTTAGAGCCATCTTTTCGCCGTTTTGTAAAAGTTTTATCTGACCAAAAAGGCTTTGAGCCAAAGCCAGGATTTATCTCTTTAATAACAGCTCATAAATCTAAAGGTTTAGAGTGGGATACAGTATATCTGACATCACTTACTGTGGCTGAGTTTCCAGCCAGTGTGGAAGATAACTTTCGAAGTGAGTACTGGTATCTTGCAGATGAAGTGTGTAATCCGACAGCATTGGCAAAAGCTCAATTGAAATTTTTGATTGGTAATGGAGATAATGTTGATCCTTTGAAATCTGCTAAGGTTGAGGAGATCAGTGAACGGTTGCGGTTACTTTATGTGGCGATTACGAGGGCCAAGAAAAATTTACTTCTCACCTTTCCGCAAAAAATTATCTTTAACGCAAATTTTACAAAAGAGATTGATGTAAGCAGACCGATAATTGCTTTAAATAAATTTATCACTGAGGAGCGGAAAAGATATGTTGGAAAAGAATCTGAATGATCTGTATTTCAGTCAATCAGCTCTAATAGCCTATCAGAACTGTCCTTTAAAGTTTCGTAGGCGATATTTTGATGGTCTTTTCTGGCCTGCTGATTGGGGCGGAGATGAAGAACAGAGGGAAGCTATCGAGCAGGGGAGAATCTTTCACTTATTAGCTCAACGTTATTATTCTCGTGGTGAGATGTTGGACTCGACGGAGATTATTACTGAAAATATTTCTCACTGGTTTGAGCGATTGGTTGAATTTAGACCATTTCATGAAAATGGTACTTTTCTTCCTGAACACGAACTGCGTTTAAATGAGCATGGAATCAAAATAGTTGCTAAATATGATCTTTTGTATATCACTTCAACTGGGCGAATAATTATTTATGATTGGAAAACTAATCATTCGAGACCTAAAATTGCTTATTGGCGAAATCATTTACAGACTATAGTTTACCGTTATCTAATCTGTAAAGTTGGCGGTGTATATTCTCCTAACGGTTTATTGAAGCCAGAAAATATTACAATGATCTATTGGAATCCTAAATTTCCTAATGAAATTGAACCATTACCATATAATCATAATCAGTTTCTGCGTGATGAAAGTTTTTTAACAAAGCTAATTCAGGAGATTAAAAGTCTTGAATATAATGATTTTTTGGCTACTGGTGATCAGAAAAAGTGTAAGTTTTGCGAGTATCGTCCTATCTGTCATGGTCAAAGGGCATTGCAAGTAGAGATAGAAGAAGAGGAGATGGATTTTGATTTGAATTGGGAGAGCATAGATGAGATTCAATTTTAGACAGGAGTCGGTCAAAGATGAAAATTAATGTCCATTACAACGAAATTATAGACATCCCTCTCTGGATATTAGACGAGCTAAAGGGAAACGAACTATTAGCTCAAATCCTTCTCCAACGTGGAGTTGACTCACCCAAAAAAGTACGGGAATTTTTGAATCCTGATCTTTATACCCCTACTGATCCTTTTGAATTCCCCAATATGGAAAAGGCTATCGAGATGATCATAGCTGCAGTTGATAAAAAAAAAATAATCTGCATATATGGAGATTATGATGTAGATGGTACAACCTCTACCACTATTCTCGTTAAGGTGATCAGATCAATAGGTGGTAATGTCAGTTACCATGTCCCCAATCGCTTTACAGAAGGATATGGGATGAATGAGGGCGTAATCAGGGAACTCTCCAAGGAAGTTAACCTGATTATCACCTGTGACTGTGGAATCTCTAATCATACGGAGATTAGCCTAGCAAAGGAGCTAGGTATGGCGGTGATCGTCACCGATCATCATCACTTACCTGATGAGTTACCACCTGCTGATGCGATTGTTACACCAAAATTATTGCCTGAGAATCATCGAGCACATAATATACCAGGCGCTGGTATGGCCTATTTTCTAGCAAGAGGAATCTTAACTAGCTTAAATCGAGAAAAAGAAGTGAAAGATTATCTTGATCTTACAGCTTTAGCAGTTGTTGCAGATGTTGTTCCATTGCATGGTGAGAATCGCTATTTACTCCAAAAAGGTCTTCCTGTTTTAGCGAGCACCACACGTCCTGGGCTTGTAGAGTTATTTTCAGTCTGTGGTTTTAAGCAGCAAGAAATATCAGAAGAAGAGATTGGTTTTCAGATTGCACCTCGGATTAATGCTGCAGGAAGAATTTCTTCAGCAAAACTTGCAGTAGAGCTTCTTTTAGCAGATGAGAAGGATGAAGCAAAGAGTTTAGCTAAACAATTAGACCAGATCAATAGTCGGAGAAAAGAGTTAGGTGAAGGGATGTATGAAGAAGCCAAGTCTATACTTGGTGTAGATTTCGAAGCTGCGCCAATTATTCTTTATCGACCAAGATGGCATGAAGGAATTCTTGGGATTACGGCTAGCAAACTTTGTGAGGATTACAATGTACCGGTCTTATTGATGGGATTGAAAGAAGATGGCAAAACCATAACCGGGTCTGCTAGATCAGTTGCTAATATTCATATATATGATGCATTAAAGAAATGTGAGGGATTTTTGAATAAGTTTGGAGGACATGCAGGTGCTGCTGGTTTTTCACTCACAAGGGAAAAGAGAGTAGCATTTGAGAAGAGTATGTTACAGGTGCTGGCAGAGGAAATAAAAGAAATAGGAAACGTTCGAGAGATTACCGTGGATGGTAAATTATCTTTAAGTCAAGTGAGTCAAAAAATGTACTTTGATCTGCGTAAATTAGCCCCTTTTGGTGAGGCAAATCGTGTTCCGATTTTTTATTGCCAGGATTCAGAGGTGGTTTATCATAGAGCAACAAGCAATGAAAAACATCTTCGCTTGATTCTTCGGCATGAGAATAAACAACATTCTGCCATCTGGTGGTGGGGTGGAGGAAAAGAAATTGGGCAAAAAGTTGATCTAACTTATTCAATTGGAATCAATCGCTGGCAAGGTCGTGAAGAAGTTCAGTTGATTGTGGATCAGATCATTACCCATGATCATAAACTCAAAGAAAAACTTCTTAAGCCAGAGGAAAAGTTGGATTTTGAGATTCAAGATTTTAGGAATTGGCGAGAGATTGGTAGAGAGTTACCAGATTTCAGCAATGCTGTTTACTATTATGAAGGAACTGATGAGATAAGATTAACTCCTACGATTAACCGTTATCAATTTTCAAATGCTGATCATCTTATTTTAGTATCTATTCCACCTGGCTTAAGAGTTTTAAAAGAATTGATCTATTCTGTTAAACCCAAGACTCTGGTTTTAGCTTATTCAAACAGAGAAATGGAATCAGATGCTTTTATGAAGCGATTAATAGGTGTATTGAAATATGTTATCGAAAGAAAGGATGGAAAAGCAGGTATTTATCAGATTTCTGTGTTAACTGGTGAAATGGAGCATACAGTATCACTTGGATTAAATTATTTGGTCGATAAGGGCATGATTGAACTTGAAAATACTAAACCTGAAGAATTAATTATAAAAAAAGGAGATGGAAAGAGTAAAAAAGGGATTCGACTAAAAGAAGAAAGATTAAAAGCCTTGTTAACGGAAAGTAGAGCATTTCGAAAATATTTATTAAAAACTGAATTCATGAATCTAAAAAAATTAATAATAAAAGATTAAATTGAAAGAGAGGGATAATCATGTTTTTACAGAGGAAACTGATTCATACTGGTACTGGTATTCTTTTGTGTTTGATATTTCTTTTTGGAGTGATGGGAGTAGTCAGCGCAACCGACCTTACTTCTCAGCCATTTGCTGATGAAAAGGAGATGTTAGTACTTCTTAAAGTTCTCCCAAAAAAAGATTGGAATCCATCTAGTTGGGTTACATATGAAGATTATCTTATTTTAATTGAAAAACTTTTCAATGGTAGAAGTTCTGCTAATCAGATTAACCTTACTGGTAAAATAACTATTCCAGATGGTTATATTTCTTATCTGGATGCTTTATCTGTTGCGGGAATGTTTATGGGTTATGGTAAGGATGATAGTTTTGTTAAAGTAAAAGAATTAACTAAAGAAGTAAAGAAAACTGAAAAAGCTCGAATCACAGGCTATGAGATGTCTTATATTTTTTATAATTTGTTGTATTCTACTAGAGTGGGAGATACAGAAACTTTGATTGAAGCGAGATATCTTTTGGGTAATCAAGAGATAGTTTCATCACGGGTTATGCAGATTGAGAATCGAAGTTTGGTTTTAAAAGATGAGGGTTCTCTCTCTTTAGCTTCAGATGTTCAAGTTTTTCATATGGTGAATGAGCAGTTGAAACCAGCGAGTTTTTCACTAATTTCTGTTGGTATGGATGGATTAAAGTTATTATTTAGTAACAAAGGAGAGGTCCAATCGATTATTTTACCAGAAAAATATTTCCCACAAAATATACGAGTTTTATTGAGTGAAGAATTAAACAGTTTAGGTGGCAGCAAATCTTATGATTTCCCTGAGATTCTTGTTAAAGCAACCCAACCTTTTAAAATTATAACAGGGGAGAAAGGTAAAGAACGAGTCATATTAGTAGCTGAAACTGGAGAAGTGATTAAGTTTACTAATGTGAATGGAGCGGTTAAGGTTCAGATAGGTAGTTTTAGTGAAACTGTGAAAAACCGGGTTTATCTTAAATCTTATTACAATCATTCGATCTCTTTTGATGCATTATTATCTACTTCACGTCATGATGAAGTTTCGGTATATGCTGGCATTTTAGAAATTTTTTCTTCGAATAAATCAGGTTATCTTTATCTAGTAAATCAATTGTCGATGGAACAGTACTTAAAGAAGGTATTACCGGGGCAGATTCCCGCTTCATGGGGTCTTGAAGCATATAAAGTAATGGCGATAGCAGCGCGCTCTTATGCAATATCTCAAGTTACTCATGGACGTTTTAACGATAAAGGGGCAAATGTTGACGATAGTAGCTTTTCTCAAATGTATAATAGTATCAGCGAAAATGATATCGCCAATCAAGCTATTGATGAAACAGCAGGAATGGTAGCAATGTATCAAAACCGAGTGATTGATGCAGTATTTTTCGCTACTTCTGCGGGTTTTACAGCTAATAATGAGGATGTTTGGCATAATGTACGTACCAAAGAATTTCCAGGGATTGTTGTTCCTTATCTAAGAGCAAATTCGCAAATTTTTGACCAGGAAGTACCTGGTTTAACTAGTGAAGCAAATGCTTTGGCATTTTTTAAGAATCAAAAACTGAAAAGTTTTGATTCAGATGCACCGTATTTTCGTTGGAAGATTGAGCTCGGTCGTGAAGAGTTGGAAAATGCCATTAACCGAACCCTTCCTGAGCGCGAGAAAGCAGATCAGGTATTGGGTACAGATTTTGTGCAAACTTTAGAAGGCAGACCTGTAGATGTGACCGATCCAAAATTCTCTATTGGGAAACTTAAAGATTTGCGGGTTGTACGTCGTGGAGTAGGTGGAAACATAATGATCTTAGAGATTATGGGAACTGAAGGTATTTATAGAGTGTCGAAAGAATATAATATACGATTTGTGCTTCGACCACATAAGGATATCACAGGTTCAGAAAAAGATATAATTGTTCTTCGTCATGATGGTAGTAGTGTTAAGAATTATCCGATTCTCCCTAGTGCATTTGCTGTATTTGATATTAAACGTGATAAAAAAGGAGATATCGAAAAAGTGACTATATATGGTGGAGGTAATGGTCATGGTGTAGGAATGAGCCAGTGGGGTGTAAAGGGTATGGTTGATTTAGATTATACTTATGAAGAAATATTGAAAAATTATTATAGAAGTATTGAACTAGTGAAAATATATTAGACACACCACAGGAGAGGTTTTTGATTTGAAGGAATGAAAATATCTCTCCTGTGTTTTTTAGTTACAATATTCAACTATCGCAGTTCAAATGTAAAGCATCGTTTAATTATCTGATAAGATAGTAGGACTATACTTACATGTGTTTACTGAAAGATATTGAGGCGATCTGACAGAACGTAAAAAAATTACACTCAATTAAAGAATAAAACGTAAAAAAGTTGCGTACACTTACTAAAGTATGGTATAATTCATTTGAAAGGGTGATAAATATGTTATCGAAAATCATTTTGACTAATTTTAAGTCATTCAAAAAAAGAACTGAAATTGATTTAAGTAAAACAAACTATAAATTTCTAGCAGATACTAATGTTTCAATAAATGACGTTTTAAAAGGCACAATGTTTGTAGGTGCTAATGCTTCAGGGAAATCGAATATTATTTTCGCGATTAAGTTACTATTAGATTTGTTGTTTGAGGAAAGAGAAATAAATTCAGGTTTGTTTCTGTGTCTTTTTTCGGAAGAAAGAGAATTTTCAATAGAGTATCATTTTTTAATTAATGGTAAAAAAGTGAGTTATGTTGTTAAAAATAATCCTTCAAAAAATCTCCTCTTTGAGAAACTTCGTGTGGATGATAAATTACTACTTGAACGAATGGGACTTACAGCGAAATCATATATTTTAGAGGGGAAAGAAAGTACTTATGATGAGAATGATTTGAATGAAGAGACGTTATTTTTAAGAACTTTATATTTCAATACTAGATTTGCTGGTAATGAGACGCTTAAGCTGTGGTTTGAATTTTTGCAAAACTCTATATATATTAATGCCTTTGATAGAAAAGTAATTTCATATGGAAAAGACGACTTAGTGTTAAGTAGTTATCTAAAAACAAAGGGAACAGATGAAATAAATAGCTTTTTTGAAAAGTATAACTTTGAACAAAAAATTGATTATTCAAATGAAGGAATGGGTGAAAAGGTTATAAATAGAGTTGCTAATGATGAAGAAAAAATGATTTTTTTTAAGAGAAACGGTGTAAATACTTTAATTCCTTTCCATGAAGAATCACTTGGTAATAGAACCCTTCTAAACATGCTTCCTTCATTTTTAAGTTTAACTGCTAAAAATGGAATGCTGTTAGTGGATGAATTTTCTAGCGGATTTCATAATGAATTGGAAGAATTATTAATTAAATATTTTATGAGTTCTTCTGAATTATCTCAAATAATATTTGTATCACATTCTACTAATTTGCTTTCAACATCAATTCTAAGGCCAGATCAAATTTATTCAGTGAATTTTAATGGTTCAGTAGGTAGCTGGCTGAAAAGATTTTCAGATGAGCAACCTAGACTAGCACAAAATATTGAAAAGATGTACTTAAGTGGTGTATTTGAAGGGCTTCCAGAATATGATGAAAATTAATAAGGAAAAAAGTATTGGTAGAGTGTTATTTATTGTTGAAGGTGGTAAGACTGAGTTTTCGTTATTAAGAAGAATTTTTTGTAATGTTTTAGGCTATGAATATATTGAAAAAAGAAGGAATAAAGCAAATTTTTTTAGGAATAAAAATATTAGTACTTCCAAAGTTGCAGTTATCAATACTGAGGAGTCAAATATTTCCGATATTTTGGATAAAAATAATTATTTAGATGATGTATTTGCTACTTTAATAAGTGAATATAGTTTTCCAGTAGACAAAGCAGCTATATATTATTTATTTGATAGAGATCCAAATTCAAATATTGATAGTCAATTAATTAGGAAATTAATTTTAGATTTGAAAAATCCTTATGATAATGATGAGTTAAGGGGAGGAATGTTGCTATTAAGCTATCCTTCTATTGAAAGTTATAATATTTCTAGTTTCGTGAACGATGCACATGTTTTTGAGATAAGATTAGGATCAGATGCTAAAGCTTTTATTGCTTCAAATAATCATATTCAGGTAAACAAAATTAATGATAATACAATTGAAAAAGCAGCAGAAGAATTGATAAAGTATATGAATGCTGAGGGGATTAGTAATGATATTGATGATTTCTCACAAGCTAATTTAAAAATATTTAATGAACAGGAGAACAATTTTAGTAATAATTCGAAATATAGGGTACTGAGTTTGCTTTCCGTTGCTTTTATGCAATTAGGAATTATAGAGTTTGATTAAACTAGAAGGCTACTATGTCAAATATGGCAGTTATATTCTTGGGAAAATTTGGAATGTTTTCAATAAAATAATAGACGTCATGATTAAGACAGAAAGTTTTAAGATGTTCTGATAATTTCTAGTTGGAAAAGTTGAATGATACGTTACTTCATGCTAAGAATTGAGTACTAGAATGTTATATTTTATGAATTCTAAATTAAGCAGGAACTAATCGTCTTAAAACGAATTATATATGTAGTTTAAGTATAAAATGACTGATCATAAATATTGTTATATATTGTTCTTGATAATTTAATTCTATATATATTGAAAATATTTTAAAAAAGTTTTTTATTATATCGTTTTGTTTAAAAAAATAATTGAATATATTTTGGAGGTAAACTAAGTGTTTAAAAATTTTTCTAAAGAATTAGATAAGAAAGATAATATTAAAAATAATATTATGAGTAAGCTAGCTGATGATAATAACATTAAAACCAATAGTGAGGTTATTGAAACTTCTAATACCATAAATGAAGAATATCTGACAATAGTTCAAGCTGAAAGTAGAAATGAAAATACAAAGCTAGTTGACAGATTTAGGCATATTAAAAATCAGTATATAGAGTTATTTAAAAAATGTTCTAATATTGATGATGTTTTGAGATTATATATTAAAAACACAAATGATGAACAATATTTTGATGAGCTAAGATTAAGGTATATTAATATGTATTTATTTAATTCTAGACTTGTTCAAAATAAGATAAGTACTGAAGAGCTGAAGTTAAAGATAACTCAAATGGTTTATGCAGAAGTATTTGATTCTAATATGAGCTTGAAAGAATTGATTGGTTCATATATTAATTTAACAAGTCGAGAAAACCTTTTTGATGAAATTAGACTTAGATATTTAAGTATGTATCTATTTAGTAAGGGAATTACAAAAGATAGATGGATTATATGCCAAGCTCAATACTATATTCAGATGTGTCTTGATACTACCAAGATATATTTAGATATTGAAAATTACAAAAAAATCGAATAGAATCAGAAGGAGAAATTGGTTTTGATAGTATAGATACGGATGAAATATTGATGGTTGTTTTGGAAAACTATGCAAGCAATTCTGGAAACCAAGATTATATTCTAAAGATTATTTACAATATTCTTATAGATATAAAACTATCTATTCCGAATACGTTTATTGATTTTAGTGAGTATATTAGTAGAAAACTCCTATTAATAAAAAGTATTCAGTATTGGAAAGAAGAAGAGGAACGGTTACATTATTGTGATGTATTGATTTTTGGAAGACATTTAAAAATTGATTGTGGTGAGTTCTGGTTTAAAATTTCATTATTAGAGGAAGGGCCAATTACTGTTAATGCTTACGAATTAGAAAATAAATATAGCACGGACAATAAATTTAAAATTTTTATTAACGATATATTATTTGTAGCTAATAAGATTAAAAGAGATAAGATAATAGAGTATTATGGAAATATCAATACAGAAGTACAAGAGGAAATTAATGAAAAAAATAGATATATTATCGAAGAACAATTATCTAAGATTAGTAGTGAAACGATTGATATGGTAAATAATTTTTTGAATATATTTCCATCATTTATATTGCTTGATAGAAAAAACTATACATTATTTGAGTATTTGATATCATATGATGATTATTTATTAAAGCAGTTTGTTGATAGTGATCAGGATGATAGAGATAATATTATTGATAAACGCAAAGAAGATGAAGATTACTATTTATTAATAAAATCCATAATCGAAAGCGATTACATGAAGTTCATTAAGGTATTAGGGAAGAGATTTGAAATACCAGTTGAATATTATTCATGTGTTGTATGGGCATTAATTAGAGAACATTCTATTGCATATTTTTCACACCAATGGGAAAGTAAATATGGAGCATATTTAGATTCAGAAAGATGTAGAATTGATTTCGATAATTATGTGGATGATTATTGCAGAGCAGTTGCTATACCTCATAAGAATATTAATGCTGTTGGTTTATATACTTATTATTTGATGAATAAATGTGTTTTTTCTTCTGATTTCAATAACAGTTTCTTAAAATGTAATGAAAAACTAGGAAATAGCATTCTTAATAAACTTGAAGAGCTTGAGTTAGAAGTGTTTGAAAGAAAGCTTTTAAACAAAGATAATAAAGTTATATCTTATTCAATTGATGATATAGACTTGATGACAGGGCATGAATTTGAGGTCTTCGTAGGAATACTATTTAATAAAATGGGTTATATGATAGAGGTTACAAAAGGGTCTGGAGATCAGGGGTTGGATGTTTTAGCAGAAAAGAATGGAAAGAAGATTGGAATACAGGCTAAGCGTTATTCACATAAGGTAACTAATAAGGCAGTGCAAGAAATATCAGCTGCTTTAAGTCACTATGGCTGTGATAAAGGTATGGTTATTACTAATCAGTATTTTACTGGTTCGGCAATTGAGTTAGCTGAATCGAATATTATTGTACTTTGGGATAGGGATACTTTAAAAAGAAAAATTGATGAAATCTTTACACAGGAGTAAACTTGATTAGTAAGCATTATTTTACATAAATTTGTATTATCCTTATAATCATAATAAAAAATATTATTTAACCCCAGTTAAACCATTGGACTATTACGCTAGTTAACAATATTGGCCTTAAGGAAAAACATTGGTAAAATAATTGAGGGTAAAAATCTGCATGTGCAAACTAGATGACTATGTGTTCTATTTGGGGACGGAAACTATCAGGAAGTGCCCTGCTAAGGGTATCAAACTAGTCTGTTTTCTTAAACTTGCTTTTTATCTGAGTTTCAAAATTTTATTTCAAAAGGACGATATGGTGGAATTTCTTTCTTTAATACAAATTTTTCTTAAAATTACCACAAATAGGTCTTGCGCCGAACTATGAAAGTTTCTAATAATCTGACGTTACAAAAAAATATTGCAAAAATCTTGTAACAATGGTTGATTTTCTTGTGATGCATCGTTATAATAGAGTCGTTGGATAATATTTTCAGACTATTTCATAAGTTCTGAAAAAATGAAAAGTTTATTAAAAACCAAAAATTTTATATGGGGGGATAAATAATGACTCAAAAGTACACTAAAGCTGAACCATTCAAGATCAAAATGGTAGAACCAATCAGGATGATTTCCAGAGAAGAAAGAGAAAACGCTTTGGTTGAGGCAGGGTACAACCCATTTTCATTAACAGCTAAAGATGTGTATATCGATTTGTTAACTGATAGTGGTACTGGAGCTATGAGTGACTATCAATGGGCTGGGATTATGATGGGTGATGAGTCCTATGCTGGAAGTCGTAATTACTTTAACCTAGTAGATTCTGTAAAAGATATTTTTGATTATAATTATGTTATTCCAACTCATCAAGGCCGTGGTGCTGAGCAAGTATTGTTTCCGATTCTAACAGAAAAAGGACAATATGTTTTAGGTAATATGCATTTTGATACTACGAAAGCTCATATTGAGCTAAATGGTGGGCTGGCCCGGAATTTTGTTATTGAAGAAGCTTATGATACTACTACTTATCATCCTTTTAAAGGCGATTTTGATGTTGCAAAGATGGAAGCCTTTATTAAAGAAAAAGGTGTTGACCAGATTTCTTTTATCTTGATCACAATTACTTGTAACAGTGCTGGTGGACAACCTGTATCCAT
The DNA here is from genome assembly GCA_023128035.1 of Halanaerobiales bacterium. Next base: position 31,648 of record JAGMES010000014.1, read on the forward strand.
GGCTAATATTAAAGCAGTTAGTGAAATTGGTAAGAACTATGGAATTAGGGTTCTTTTCGATGCTGCACGTTTTGCAGAGAATGCATATTTTATCAAGCAGCGTGAAGAAGGTTATGCGGATAAATCTGTCAAAGAGATTATTAGAGAAATGTTCTCTTATGGTGAAGGATTTACAATGAGTGCTAAAAAAGATGCTATAGTGAACATTGGTGGTTTACTTTGTTTTAAAGATGATGAAGAACTCTTTACAGCCGCTCGTTCTATGATAGTACCTTTAGAGGGTTTCCCAACTTATGGTGGTCTTGCAGGACGTGATATCGAAGCAATGAGCCGTGGTTTGCACGAAGGTACTGATGAAGATTACTTAGAGTATAGAATTGATCAAATCAAATATTTGGGTGACCGTTTGATGGAAGGTGGAGTACCAATTCAGTATCCAACTGGTGGTCATGCAGTTTTTGTAGATGCTAAGAAGATGTTACCACATATTCCTTCACATCAATTCCCTGCTCAAGCATTGGCTAATGAACTTTATCTTGAGGCAGGAGTTCGAGGTGTTGAGATTGGTTCTTTCTTATTGGGACGCGATCCTGAGACTGGTGAACAACAGGAATCTCCAATGGAATTATTACGTTTGACTATTCCTCGTCGTGTTTATACGAACAATCATATGGATGTTGTTGCAGATGCTTTGATTAATATTAAAGAACGTGCTCATACTTTAAAAGGTTTTGATTTTACCTATGAGCCAAAAATTCTTCGTCATTTTACAGCACGCTTAAAGCCGATTGAAGAATAATTTGTTTGAAAATTTTATAATTAATAAAGTTTTAGCCTGGTGCAGATTAATTGTGCCAGGTTTTTTATTAAATAAATCCTTTTTGTTTAATGAATTTTTGGCTTGTTCGTAATATTGAAGGGATATTTTTGCCCAAGATTGATTGCTAATGAAAGAAAGTTTAGTTGTAATTTCACATTCTATAAAGGAAAGTGTTTTTTTTTGTAGAATAATTACATAGGTTGTATTACATCTGATTTTTTATGGAGTGAATTTACTTGAAAAATTCAAAAAAACGTAAATTGCGAGAAGTGAATTACTTATTGCGTAAGGTAAGAAGGAGATTAAAAAGAAGGCGAAGATATAAAGTAAGAGAAAAGCATAAAATAGTAAAACGAAAAATATTATATAGTGAACTACTAAAGTTTTTGTATGAACGAGATTTTACTAAGAAATCTACTATATCTAAATCAGAAATTGCAAATATCCGAATTCCGAAAAAATTTTCGTTTTCGGAAAATCCGAATGGAACAATTCATGTTTTAACAGAACTGCTCTATTATGGAATTGAACCATTAATTAATGGAATTCATTTTGATCATACTAATTGTGAAGAATTAGGGATATGCGCTTCGACGGTCATGGATGTTATTTTATTAGAAATAAATAAAAATAATCGTAAGCTGAGGAATGAGTATGAAATAAGCGGGGAAATGCCAAAAAACGAAAAGATTAAAGATATTTTAGAAGCTAGTGGTATTATTAGACATCTAGGTTTTGAGATTCAAGAAAAGAAACATATTAAAGAGTTGCCGCTTATAGTGGGTGATAATAAAAAGTATATTTCTGGTGATGTTGCGACAAAGGTTATAGATTTTTATATGCAGTGTCTTGAAACTCAATCTTTAATTTTAAGTAAGATTGGTAAGTTAAAAATGAGTCACATAATTGGGGAGGTTATAGATAATTGTCAACTTCATGGTGGACAATTTACTAAATGGTACACTTTAGGTCATTATCATCAGTTTGATGAGAAAAATAAAAATTATGGTGAATGTCATTTAGTTATTTTTAATTTTGGGGATACCATCTATGAAAATCTAAAATCATCTGCTCCTAAAGAACTTTTAGATTCATTGAAGAACATGACTAAAAAGCATGTTAGTTATTTTCGTAAAAATTGGAAAGAAGAAAGTTTATGGACTCTTTATGCTTTGCAAGAAGGTGTTAGTAGATTAAGAGATAAAAAAAGTGCTCCTGATCGTGGAACTGGTACCATGAAGTTAATTAATAGTTTTCAGGAAATTGGGAAAACTATAGATGGAGAGTTGCCTATAATGAGTATTACTTCTGGGAGAGCTCATATTTATTTTGATAATAAATATAGAATGATGAAGAATAATAATGAAGATAGATATGTGATAGCTTTTAATAAGAATAATGATTTAAATAAACCTCCAGATTATAATAATGTAAAAATGTTAGATGAATATTTTCCTGGTACAGTTATTTCTTTAAAGTTTTATATAGATAAAAAGTATATTCAAGATAAATTAGAGAGTGAGGGAGTATAATGGTGATTAATTTAAAAGAACATTTTAATAATGAAGTAAAAGTATTATCGGGGCGGGAAATTGGTAAGAAACATAGGGATAAATTTAATCTTAATCGTTTAGATAAAAATAACGATACTATTAATATTATAGTTCCTGATGACTTATATTCAATAAATACATCATATTTTTTAGGACTTTTTGGTCCTAGTATTAGAAATCTTGGGGAAGACCAATTTAGAAAGAAGTATATTTTTCAGTGTGATGAGGTTATTAGGCTGAATATTGAAGATGGTATTGAGTTAGCTTTAAAAGATTCCGACGTATTGGAGTGATGTTTTTGAATATAAAGCTTCTTAGAATATGTTTGGTGTTGTTTATACCTATTTTAGTTCTATTGAGCGTTTGGGCTTATCAGCTTGATACTGAGGGTTTTACTAAAGTTACTAACATAATTAATCCATTTGTATCAATAATAAATTTAGCTTTTATTACAACTTTTTACCTATATGATAAGCATTTAAGACTGAAAGAAGAGAGATATAAAAATAAACTATATTGGTATCGAACATATGTAACAGAGAAAAATATGGGAGTAATTATTGAATTTTTTGATAAATGTTTTAAAATTGCTAATGAAAGTAATCTGTTACGCAATGATTTCGATTCAAAAGTGATAAAATTTCATGAGTTTAACGGTGGAATAAAAGGTAAATTTAAAACTTTTACTGAGCAAAAAATGAAACTTCGTAAGGCTTTTGTAGATTTTATTGGTATTATTGATACAGAATTTGAGGAAAAAATCAACTCAGCTTTGGAAAAGTATCAAGATGAGTTTACCAATATGTTACATTCGTTTTCCTATGGTAAAAAAGAATATAAAGATCTAGTTGATTTAATTGGTAATCAGAAGAAAAAGTTATTAAAGCAAATATACGAATACGAAATGAATATGGTTGTTTAAAATCTCTAATTTTATAGAGATTTTTTCTTTTTGGGCTTCAACAGGGTTTTGTGAATTATGAAGCAAGAAATGAATGAAAAGAGAAGGAGAAGAAATAAGATAACGCGAAGTAAGTTATCTATACTACTTATTTGTACAAGAAATGGAGGCAAAATTATTGCTTAGACAACGTAGAAGAATCGGATATTTTCTGCTTTTAAATTTATTAATTATGGCATGTGTAATGGGTAATCAAGTAAAGGGTTATTTTTTTCAGCCATTTACGAGGGATGTAGAGAATTTAATAATCCTTAAAATTTTGCCAGAGAAGGATTGGAATCCTAAAGAATATATCATAAATCTTCAATATGTAACTTTTGCTAAAAGACTGGTTAATGGACAGGGTGAGGGTGCTCTTTCCTTTGATTTTGCAGGGGAAAGTCCAGATGACTTTATTATTTATAAAGATGCTCTTGCTTATGCCAGTCAGATTTTTGAAATCGAAGATACAAAGATTAAAGAGATTACCGAAGAGTTGGAAAAATCGGATTTTGATAAATTGAATGGTTATGAAATGGCTTATATTTTTAATAGTATTCTTTATGCTAAGGTTGATGGAAGTAATAATAGCATTTTATTAGAAAAATTTATGCTAGGTAATAATGAATGGATCTCATCTCGCATTATGAAAATTACAAAAGATTATATTATTTTTGAAGATGAAGGTAGATTTCAACTGGCCCAAGATGTTCGGGCTTTTTTAAAAGAAGGCGATCTGATTAAACCAATTGGTATTGGGCAAATTGCTGTTGGGATGAAGGATTTAAAGTTATTATTCAATGTAGAAGGCAAGGTACAGACCGTTATTTTACCTGAATTTAGATATCCCGAAAAAATTAGAGTCGTGATAAGCAAGGAATTAGATAACTTGGGAAATAGCCTCTCACATGATTTTTCTGAGATTAAAATTCGAGCAGATCAATTATATAAGTTAACGATACGTGAAAAAGGAAAATATCGAGTTTTAATGCTGGCAGAAGAAGGTGAGATTATTACTTTCACTAATCAAGGTGGGAGAATAAAGATTACTGCTGATGACGGGAGCATTTTTGTAGATGAGAGGATATATTTACAGTCTTTTTATCCTCATGAATGTCGGTATGAGGTATTAAGTACTGTTCGTCATGATAAAAATCCAGTATATGCTGGAGAGATGGAAGTAACCTTATCTGATAACAGAGAGGATCTCCATCTAATTAACGAACTAGCTATAGAGACTTATCTGGAAAATGTAGTACCAAGCGAAATCCCTGGGAGTTGGGGCTTAGAATCTTTCAAAGTTCAGGCTATAGTTGCTCGTTCATATGCCATCTCACAGATTGCCAATAGTAAATTTGAATATAAATCTGCAAACGTAGATGATAGTGTAACTTCTCAAGTCTATAATAATTGTAGTCCTAATAAGTTGGTGAATAAAGCAATTGCTGAAACCACTGGTATTGTTCCATTATATAATGGTAAAGTTATTGATGCGGTATTTTATTCTACTTCTGCAGGTTATTCTGCAAATAATGAAGATGTATGGCATTCACTTAGAACTAAAGATTTCCCTGGAAATCCAATACCATACTTAAGAGCTAAATCGCAGATTATTGATTCATCAATTAACAGATTTATTGATGAAACAAAGGCCCTTGCATTCTTTAAAGATCAAACAATAAAAAGTTTTGATGAGATTTCACCATATTACCGTTGGAAAATTGAGTTAACTCGTGAGGAATTAGAAAATACTATCAATAAGAATCTGCCTGAAAGAGAGACGGCTGACAAAATTCTTGGTGCTAATTTTATTGAAACTTTGGAAGGACAGCCGGTTGTGTCGGGTGATTCAGAGTTTTCTATTGGCAAATTGATAGATTTAGGAGTTGTTCAGCGAGGTGAAGGTGGAAATATCATGACTTTGGAGATCGTCGGAACTAATGGAACTTATCATATAAATAAAGAATTTAATGTTCGCTTTGTTATCCGTCCAAGCAAAGAAATGACAGGTTCAGATAGAGATCTGATTTTAGAATGTTATGATGGTAGTATTTATAGAAATTATTCCATACTTCCAAGCGCTTTTGCTGCATTTGATATCCAGCGGACCGAACAGGGTGATATAGAAAAGGTTATCATCTATGGTGGTGGAAATGGTCATGGAGTGGGTATGAGTCAATGGGGGATGAAAGGAATGGTTGAACAGGGTTATACTTATGAGGAAATTTTAAAGCATTACTATACTGATATAGAGTTGAGTAAATATTAAATTGGTGGTGAGTATTTATGAAGAAAAAATTCTTTTTATGTTTATTGGTTTTTCTTTTAATGTTTTTTGTTAGTGGTTGTGGGCTTCCAGAACCAGATGAGGCAGCTCAATTGTTTTTATCGAGATTGATTAATGAGCAATATGAAGAGATGTATCAAATGTTGACTAATGAAATTAAAGCAGAGATGACATCAGGAAGTTTTGCTTCATACTATCGAAACTTTTATGATAAGCTAGGGAAAACCAGGTTGACTCTTGAAATGGTAAAACCTAATGATGAAAAATGGGATATACAAGATAATCGAGTAAGGATCCCTATTGAAGGCATGATGTTGACTTGGAGAGTTGGAGATTTGAGCATGAATCAGACTCTAAAAATGATTTATGAAGAGAAAGAATGGCGGATTGATTGGCAGCCTAGAAATATTTTCCCTCAACTTACTAACTTGAATCATCAGCTAGAAATAACTCGTACTACTGCACAGCGAGGTGGAATTTATGATCGGTTAGGATATGAGTTGGCTGGATTAGGTAAGATTTATCAAATTGGTATGGTTCCAGGCAAGATGGAGAATTGGGATGCATCTATCAATACTCTTTCTGAACTTTTAGATCTTTCTCCAGCAAAGATTGAAAAAACATTACAGCAAAAGTGGGTCCGTCTAGATCTTTTTGTGCCGTTACGTTCTATTACTAACGAAGAGTGGTTATCTAAAAGGGATGATCTATTAGAGATTCCTGGTCTTTTGGCAAGTAGTTCGGAAAGTAGGGTATACTATAGTCCGTATAGTTTAGCACAAACAATCGGTTATTTAGGAGAAATTAATCAGAATGAGTTAAAGGATTGGGAGAAGGAAGGATATGAGGTTGGTGACTGGGTCGGAAGAGCTGGTCTTGAGGAAAAGTTTGAAAAGACGTTGGCAGGTAAGCCAGGATATATGATACGAATTGTTGATGAAAATGGTAAAGAACAGTTAATGATTAAATTTACTAGAAGTATGAATGGGAATGATCTATTTTTAACCATTGATAAAACTTTACAGCAAATTGCTGAATCAGCTATGGCTGAGCGAAGGGGAGTAGTTATCGCGATGGCCCCACAGACAGGGGAGGTTCTTACCCTAGCTAGTTTTCCGGGATATGATGGTAACGAGTTTCTCTTTGGAAGATCATCTACTCGTTTAAAAGAAATCCTGAACGATCCTTTTAGTCCTCTGTTAAATCGAACAATTCAGGGAAAATATATACCAGGTTCTACTTTTAAACCTTTAACAGTTCTAGCGGCATTGGAGTTGGTATCTGAATATGATTTTTCTAAAAAGGTGGAAATTCCAGAAGATACCTGGCGCGCTGAATCAGGTTGGGGAAGTTATCGAGTGAAACGAGTTTCTAGACCCGTTGGGCCAGTTGATTTATATGGAGCAATGAAATGGTCAGATAATATTTATTTTGCTCAATTAGCCTATCAAATAGGAAGTGAACATCTTTTCACCATCTCAGAAAGGGTTGGTTTCGAAGAACAGATTCCATTCGCCTTAGATGTGGCTACATCATCTCTTTCATCTTCAAGACCTATTGCAAATTCAATTCTTTTGGCTGACTCAGGTTACGGTCAAGGACAGATTTTGATGACTCCATTACATATAGCAATGATTTACTCAGCGATTGCAACAGACGGCAAAATACGCCAACCTGTTATATTGTCTAATGAAGAACAAGGTAGTGTTTGGAAAGATGCTATCGGAACAATTGAAAATATTGATTTACTTCAAGATGTATTGAAAGTAACTGTTCAAGATGAAGAAGCGTTTGCTCACAAGGCGAATATTCCTCAATTAGATATGGCTGGAAAAACAGGAACTGCTCAAATTGAAAATGGTAAGGAGATGGGCTGGTTTGTATGTTATCATCCAGTTCAGGATCCTGAGTTCCTTTTATTAGTAGGAATTGAGGATGCTAAACATGGAAGTAAGGAGGCTATCGAGGTTGCTCGAGAAATTTTATTAGAATATTATCAAATAAATATTGATAAAAAGCAGGAATCAGCAACTAAAGAGGAAAATATATAATACTAGTATATTACATTATTAAAGGAGAGATAAACATGAGTGAAAAAATCAAAGTCAACACAGCTAAAGCCCCAGCAGCGATTGGACCATATTCTCAGGCCATCAAAATTGGTAGTATGGTATTTACTAGTGGCCAGATTCCTTTTACTGCAGAAGGAAAATTGGTAAGTGAAGATGTACAAGAGCAAGCTCGCCAATCTTTAGAGAATTTAAAGAGTATTCTGGAAGAGGCTGGTGCAAATCTGTCTCAAGTAATAAAATGTACAGTATTTATTAAAGATATGAATGATTTTCCTAAAATCAATGAAGTTTACGCGGAGTTCTTTCAAGAGCCATATCCTGCGCGTTCTTGCGTAGAAGTTGCACGTCTTCCTAAAGATGTATTAGTAGAGATTGAGGCTATTGCAGTAGTTGAATAAAACATAACCAGAAAAGAGCATGGATTAATTCTATGCTCTTTTTATTTTTTTAAAAAAATAATTCGTATTACGAAGGTTATTCGGAGATGTATAGCGAATTTATAATATGAATAAATTTAGGTAGCAGGAAAAACATATTTGGAAGATTAAGGAGGTAAAACTGATGAAGGAACGTTTAAGGGCAGCTTTTACCAAAGAAGGGTATCAAGATATCCGGTATGAAAATTTACAGATTATAGGGATCGATTATCAGGGCCAGCAATTGAAAGACATCTCAGTAAGCAAGAAAAGTGGAGGTCATGCTCGTGGCTTTTACAACGGTGGTTGGGGTCATTTCTCCTTTACAGATATCAATGAGATAGAACAAGGTATCCATACCGCTATTGAACAGGCTAAACTGGTGAGCCAGTATAAGAATGAGGTTAATGAATTGGCATCTGCACCAGTTGTAGAAGATCAAGTTAGAGTAAATCCTAAGCTTGACCCACGAAAGGTAGCTTTAGAGAAAAAGCAAGAATTGTTGAATAAGTATAACCAATTAGCACTGGGTGTAGAAGGAATTACTATGACTCAAGCAAAATATTATGAGCAATATAGTCACAAATATTTTGCTAATAATCAAGGTACTTACATAGATCAAGAAGAGCTAATTTGTGGGCTTAGAATAACTTTTTTTGCAAAGCGTGATCGCCTAACTCAAAAGACAAATATCTCCTTCGGTGGTTCAAATGATTTTAGCTTATTATTAGATAAAGAAGAAGAGATTCTTGAAGCGGCACAAAGAACACTAGCTTTATTAGATGCTGAATCTGTTAAAGCCGGAAATTATACTGTAATCATGGATCAATCAGCAGCAGGTGTTTTTATCCATGAAGCCTTTGGTCATTTAAGTGAAGCAGACGGTATCGCTGATAGTGATGCTTTACGTGAAACAATGAAATTAGGACGCGTTTTTGGTAAGCCTTTATTAAATGTTATAGATGATGGTAATTTACCAGGCCATCCAGGTTCTATAGCTTATGATGATGATGGAGTTAGAGCGGCTAAGACAAATCTTATTAAAGAGGGAGTTTTAACAGGTCGCCTTCATTCAAGGGAAACTGCTGGAAAAATGGCTGAACCATTATCTGGTAACAGTCGGGCAAAGGATTTTTCATTTGCGCCTGTAGTTCGAATGTCAAATATTTATATTGATAATAGGGAGTCTACTTTTGAAGAGTTAATTAGTTCGACAGAAGATGGACTGTATTTAATTGGGGCAGCAGGTGGTCAAACTTCGGGTGATACTTTTACCTTAGGAGTTCAATATGGTTATCGGATTCGTAATGGTAAAATAGCCGAAATGGTTCGCGATATTGTGGTAAACTGTAATCTCTTCGAAACCATGGCGAATATAAGTGGAGTCGCAAATGACTTAAAGTTTTCGAGAATTGGTGGATGTGGTAAAGCTGGACAGATTTTAATCACTTCAGGTAAAGGTGCACCACATATTAAAATTGATAACATTACCATAGGAGGTCAGTAAGCTATGGAGAGATTATTACAAGAAGCGTTAAAATTTGTTCAACAAGCAGAGATTTACTGGATAGAAGAGGAGAGTTTGCCAATTCAATTTGCTAATAATCAAATTACTAGGATTAACGGAAAGAAAATTCAGGGTATTAGTTTGAGAGTTATCGACAATGAAGGCCGCTTAGGAATGGCGACATCTAACAACCTCGATATAGAGGACTTAATTGAGCGAGCAGTCCTTTCAGCAAAATTTGGTGACAAGACCCAGATTAAGTTTCCTAATAAAAAAAGCTCAGATGTCCAATGCTATGATCAAATTTTAGCTGATTTAACTGCCAAAGATATGGTTGAGCAGGGCCAGAATATGTTAGATACAATATTAAAAATAGATCCATCTATTAAATGTGATCTATTTTTAGGCAAAGAAATTCAACGGGTGAGAATCCTTAATTCTGCTGGTTTAGATGTTAATTATACAAAGACCAACTTCTCTATTGGTATAAGTAGTCGTTCAGAGAATGGTTTTTTTGAGTTTAGTGATTGGGATACTTATAGTAAACACTTTGTCTTCGATCAGAAGAGATTAGAGAATTTTGTTAATTGTCATCAACTTTCTAAAAACCGACTTAAAGTTAAGACTGGGAAGATGGATGTTATCTTTAATTCAAGGGCTATGTGGCCGCTTTTATATAGAGCCTTTGCAGGTGTTGATGGTTCTGCGATAAATAAAGGAATTTCTCCACTTAATGATCGCTTAGGAGAAGAAATTTTCAGTCCTTTGATTACTATGGTGGATGATCCTACTTATCCATATGGATTTGCTTCTGCTCCATATGATGATGAGGGAAGTGTAGCAAAAAAAGTTCCAGTAATCGAAAAAGGTGTTTTGCGAAATTATCTCTTTAACCTCGAATCAGGCCTTGAATATGGTACTGAAAGCACAGGTAATGGATATAAAAAGCAACTTTTTGAAAAAGGAATTGATCAGCAACCAGCAACATATGCTTCAAATTTTGTGCTTTTGCCAGGTGAAAATACCTTTGAAGAGATGGTTAAAAGTATGAAACGAGGGATAATTGTTGAATCTGTTATGGGTGGTCATACAGGTAATATTCAAGCTGGAGAATTTGGCTTAAATATTGGTAGTGGGTTTTTAGTTGAAGATGGTGAGATTAAAGGAAAAGTTGTAGATGTTATGGTTTCAGGTAATATCTATGAGCTTTTTAAGCAAGTTACTATGGTTGGTCAAGAACTTCATGCTACGAGAGCAGTTTTTTACGGTCTGGGATATACACCAGCTATTTTGGTTCCAGATCTTGTAGTTGTAAGTAGTGAAGACTAATCATTATTAGATCATTTTATAAATAAAAGGATGGCGAAAAATGTCACAAGGAAGTATCTCTGTTGTGACCTCTTTTCGCCATTTTTTCATGGTAGATGCTTTAAATATTCTTCAGGATTGATAGAAAATTTCTCAATATATCTATGTAAATCAACAGTGAATTTCTGAATAAGTATTTCGTTTTTTTCATTTAGGCTCCAGTAATTGTCCATGGCTTTTTCTTTTTCTTCTATCGTTAGAGAGTCATTTTTTATTTGGTTTAGAAGTTGATTTCGATTGAGTAATACTAGATGGGTGTTATTATTTAATTCTATGAGTTCTTTTTGCAGACGTGTGATATAGCGAGATTTGAAAGAAATATTTTTAATATGTAATTGAGAGTTTTCAGAGAGGCTGATAAGCTTAGAATTAAGTTCCAGCTCTTTATCATAATCACCTTGTATTCCTGCCTGATCTGCTTCAAAGCTTAATTCTTGAATCAATTCTAATTCACTAAAACACTGATCGACTGAAGATAAATATGTAATCAATTCTTTTTTGCGGAGTTCTTGATAGTTAATAAAAAAAACAACCAGTATAAGAAAGATGATTAGCGGAAACCAAGATTTTAATATTTTCAAAATAACTCCTCCTTTCATTTTTTATTATAACATGTATTAAAAAAAAAGAGAATAGAAAGGAAGTAAATGAAAAAACGCGAATATTATAAGTGGTTTTGCTAGTTCTTCAAAGATTGGGACAAACTAATTTAAGATGTACATAAAACATTCAGAAAGGATGTCTCTAATGTGGAGAAAGCTCAAAACCTATACTGAATTGATTAAATTTGAGCATACTTTATTTTCGCTTCCTTTTGCATTTGTAGGAGGAATACTTGCTGCTCGTGGTTTACCTTCTTTTAGAGAATGTTTTTTTATTACACTAGCAGTTGTGGGGGCAAGAAGTGCTGCCATGGCCTTGAATCGTCTGGCAGATCGAGATATTGATGCAAAAAACCCACGTACATGTAATCGAGCTTTACCCCAAAAACGAATTTCGGTTAGAGAAGTATTAATTTGGATTACAGGTTCTCTTGGACTGGTTATATTTGCGAGTTGGCAGTTGAATCCAATCTGTTTAAAGTTATTACCGATTGCAGTTCTGGTGATTTTCTTTTATTCATACACCAAACGTTTCACATGGTGTTCTCATTTATTTCTAGGGTTATCATTGGGATTGGCTCCCGTAGGGAGTTGGATCGCTATAAGAGGGAGTTTTGGTCTGGAACCTTTTTTAATCGGACTGGGTGTTGTTTTTTGGACAGCAGGATTTGATATTATCTACTCAACTTTAGATCTAGAATATGATTTACAAGAAGGATTGTATTCAATTCCGGCTCGTTTTGGACTTGAAAGAGCATTTCAATTAAGTTTAATTATGCATATGATTGCACTAGGATTATTTTCTAGCTTAAAGTTTGCTGCTGGTTTAGGAAAATATTATCTAGTAGCACTTTGGGTTGTGGGTATTTTGCTCCTTTTAGAGAATTGGATGGTTTCACCTAAAAACCTTAATAGAGTCAATCTTGCTTTTTTTCATATTAATAGTATGGTGAGTATCACAATTTTGATTTTTACTCTATTAGAGTTAGGTTTATAGTATTGGTTTGAGTTAGGGGGTGATCTGATGAAACGATTTATTGTTGGTATTACAGGAGCTACAGGTTCAATATATGGAATGAAATTGGTAGAAGAACTTATCAAAATGGATTATCAAGTTTATCTGACTATTACAAAAGCAGGGATTGAAGTAATCACTGAAGAGTTAAAATTACCAATTATGAATAGTGATGATGAAAAAATATATGGTGAATTACTAAGTTACTTGAGCAAAGATCTTCAAATGAGAGAAATAGAGCTAAAGAAACGATTGTGTTATATACCAATTAATCGAGTGGGTGCTTCTATTGCAAGTGGTTCATTTTTGACAGAAGGAATGGCTGTGCTTCCTTGTTCAATGTCTACACTATCAGGAATAGCTCACGGTCGTTCGATGAATTTACTGGAGAGAACTGCTGATGTGATGTTGAAGGAAGGTAGACCACTCCTTATTTCTCCTCGTGAGATGCCTTTAAATACGATACATCTAGAAAATATGCTAAAATTAAGTAAATTAGGAGTGATGATTGTTCCCCCGATGCCTGGTTTTTATTATCATCCTGAAACCATTGATGATATGGTGAATTTTGTCGTGGGAAAGATTTTAGATCGTTTGAGGATACCACATGAATTATTTCAACGATGGGGGGAGAAATAATTAAGAGTTAAGAATTAAGGTTTTATAATTCTCAATTCTCAACTCTTAATTCTTAATTAAAAAAAGGGGGAGTAGATGATGTTTTTTTATAACGGGCGTGTTTTAACAATAAATTCAGATAATTCGATTGCTGATTTTTTAGAAATTGATGGAGAGCGGATTAGTCAGGTTGGAGTTTGCGAGAGTAAAAGAAATAATGGGATTAATCTTCAAGGAAAGAGTTTGCTTCCTGGGATGATTGATACCCATATGCATCTTTTAAATTATGGATTGGTTTTGCAGGCAGTAAATCTGCGTGAGTGTGATTCAGTAGAAGAAATAGCTGTACGGGTGAGAGAGCGGGTTGAAACTGAAGAAAGAGGGAATTGGATTTTTGGTCGAGGATGGGATGAAAATCGTTATGGTGGACGTCTTCCATCAAGAGATGACTTAGATCAGGTATCGCTAGAAAATCCTGTGATCTTAAGTCGAGTATGTGGTCATTTAGCTGTGTTGAATTCTGATGCTTTAGACCGCTTAGGCATAAATGAAACAACATCTGTACCAGAGGGTGGGGTTATTGATCGAGATGAGAAAGGACGATTAACTGGTGTTTTTCGAGAAAAAGCAATGGATTTTGTTTTTGAGTCTCTACCAGATAGAAGCCAAAAAGAGATTGAGGAAGCATTGATTCGTGCTGGTAAGTCAGTATTAAGTTCTGGTATTACGACAATTCATTCGGATGACTTAGATGGATTTTCTGATTTAGAGCCTATTCTTGGATTGTATAGAAAACTTATGAGTGAGGGTAAAATTCCTCGAGTTCATCTCCACATTCGAAATCACCATTTAAAGCAGGCAAGAGAAATGGGATTAAAGACTGGCTATACAAAAGATGGAGTCACAATTGGATCAGTAAAAATGTTTGCTGATGGTTCTTTAGGTGCGAGAACAGCAGCACTCGTAGATGATTATAGTGATCTTTTGGATGAAAAAGGAATCTTAATTTACAGTGATGATCAGTTATATCAGATGGTTAAAGAAGCACATAGTGCTGATTTTTCGGTAGCGATTCATGGTATTGGTGATGCTGCTTGTTCTCAAGCAGTACGGGTTATTGGACGTGTGCAAGATGAGGATTCTAAACCTTATTTGCGTCATAAATTAACTCATGCTCAGATTCTAAATGAAGAGATTATGCAACAGATGGTAGATTATAATATCATTGGAGAGATTCAGCCAATATTTATAAATACAGACCTTCATTGGGCACAAAGCAGAGTAGGGGAAAGAATTCAGACCTCTTATAATTGGCAAACCTTATGGCAGAAAGGGATTTCCTTGTCAGGAAGTTCTGATTGCCCTGTGGAGTCAGTAAATCCTCTTTTCGGGATTTATGCTGCAACAACTCGTAAAGATTTGCAAGGTAACCCAAAGGAAGGATGGCATCTTAAGGAAGCGCTAACTTTGGAGCAAGCATTACAATTGTTTACGATCTGTGGGGCATATACTGGAAGTGAAGAAGGAGAACGGGGTTCTTTAGAAATTGGCAAGGTTGCTGATCTGGTTGTTTTAGATAGACCAATTGATCAAATTCCGTTAGAAGAGATAAAAGATGTACAAGTAGTTATGACGATTATGGATGGAAAAATTGTTTATCAAAATGAAATGAGATAGATATACTGAACAAAATTGGAGTGAACAATAATGAGCTATATGGATTATATCAATACTTTCGCCAAATTTAAAGCTTCTGGTGGTTTTAAGCCAGGTCATGAGCGTATTTTAGCTATTTTAGAAAAACTGGATAATCCTCATCAAAAAGTCAAGGTTATTCATGTGGCAGGAACTAATGGAAAAGGTTCTACATCAGCAATGATGGCATCAATTTTTCATCAATCTGGATACAATGTTGGATTTTATTCTTCTCCACATTTGCATCATTTTAGTGAACGGATGCGTTATAACGGAACACCTATTTCTGATACAGAGCTGGAATTGATGATTAAAAAGATCAAACCTATTGTTGAAGAGATTACAAAAAATCCTAAGTTAGGACGCCCTAGTTTTTTTGAGATTACCACTGCGCTTGCTTATTCTTATTTTGCTTATAAGAAAGTGGATGTAGTTCTATTAGAAGTTGGTTTAGGTGGAAGATTAGATGCTACCAACGTGATAAATCCTTTGGCTTCTGTGATAACAACTATAGGACTTGATCATACGGAGTATTTAGGGAATACTTTAGCGGAGATTGCCTTTGAAAAAGCTGGAATTATTAAAGATAATACACCCGTAATTATAGGCGTAGAGGAGAAAGAAGCATATGAAGTAATAGAAAAGCAAGCAATGCTAAAAAATGCCCCACTCTATACACCACTACCAAATGCTAGTTGGAAAAATATTGAGCAAAATTTGTCTCATCAAAGATTTTTCTTAAAAGTAGGAGATAAAGCCTATCCTGATTTGGAACTTGCTTTATTGGGGGAACATCAGATTCGTAATGCCGTATTAGCCATTGAGACTATGAATGTGGTAAAAGAGCATTTTTCAAAAGTTGATGATGAGAAGATTTACAGGGGGTTGCGTGAGGTTAGCTGGCCCGGGCGATTAGAATTGGTTGGAGAAAAACCCTATATTCTGCTTGATGGAGCACATAACATTGCAGGAATCGATGTATTGGCTCAATTTTTAGAAGGGATAAAAGAGAATTATAACAATCTTTATTTGGTGATGAGTATTCTAAGAGATAAAGATATTGAAAAAATGGTTAAGAGAATGGCTCCAATCGCTACAAAGATTATCTTTACTCAAAATGAAAATTCTCGTGTAAGTTCTGCTGAAGAGTTAGCACAATTTGTTGAGAGTAATGATGTTGATATAGAACTAAAACCTAATTTTGAGGTAGCTATAAATGATTGTATTACAATTGCAAAAGATTTGGATTTGATTTGTATAACAGGGTCTTTTTATACTGTTGCGGAGGCTAGAGAGTTACTTTTAGAAAAGATGGCGAAAGTATAAACCATAGTCGTTTTATGATCAAAAGTAATATTCACCATTCCTTCAGCATATATATTATTTGAGAACAATCCACAGAGAAGGAAGTGGTGATATGAGTCAGCAATATGGAAACTCGAGTATCTCATTAATAGCCGGGGTTATTCTTATGGCATTTGTAGCAATAGTTGGTGGCTATTTTGTTGGAAGTTTTGTAATCAATTTTGCTACTCGTGATACTATTGATCCTACTTCAACAGAACCTATAACAGATCAAATTCAATTAACTGGGAAGCCAGAGGAAGAAGGAAATGATAATTTTACTACAATCACCATTCCAGAAAGTAACTATACTCAACAGACTCAGATGGATGGATTGTATGTAATTCAACTTGGAGCATTTAATAGTCGAGTGAATGCAGAGCGTTTGAAAAATGAATTGTTAGAAAAAGGATATCCGAGTGTAATTGTCACCGAAGGACCTCCCTATAAAGTTCAGTTAAGAGCTTCTCAGACTAGAAAAGAGGCGGAAGATTTAAAGAAACAGATTAAAGAAGACGGCTATGTTGATGTTTTTATTGCCCACTGATATATAGTGGGCATTTTTTTTGTATATTTCACCATATTATGGCTTCTAATTGAGAAAAGGTATTTACTTTCATGGTACATTTATAATATAATAAACTAAAAACTACATGTATGAAATAAAAATCGTGACTATCAGGAGGGTTATTAATGAAACTAAAAAATATTGCAGAAATATTAGAAGCAGAGTTATTAGCTTGTGATGAAGAAGGATTAAACATGGAAATTAGTACTGCATGTGGCGCAGATTTGATGAGTGATGTTTTAGCTTTTACAAAAGAGAATACTTTGCTTTTAACTGGTTTGGCTCAAATACAAGTGATTCGTACTGCTGAGATGATGGATTTAAATGCAGTAATTTTTGTGCGTGGAAAAGTACCTGATCAATCAGTAATAAAATTAGCAGAAGCAAAAAATATTCCTTTATTGATGACCAAGTTACCATTATTTGAAGCCAGTGGACGATTATATGCGAATGGAATAAAGGGTAGTCTTGAAAGGAAGTGAAAGTTTGATGGATAAAAGCAGAGATTTGTTTGGTAATTTAGATTCACCGTTTCTTTATAAATTGGCAAGTGGTTTAAAAGCGAAAGATGTTATGACTTATAATGTAATTACGTTAAAGAAAGATTTGAAGGTCAAAGAAGCTAAAGAATTAATGCGTTTAAAAAAAATATCAGGTATTCCAATCGTAAATGATGAGAATCATTTGATAGGAATTATTAGTATTGATGATATTATTCGTTGGCTAGAAAAACAAGATCTGCATGTTGAAATAGATCAGTTTATGACCAAAGACGTGGTTTCTGTAGGAGTAGATCAGCCGATAATTGAAATTTTTAAAAAATTTAAAAGATATAAGGTTGGACGTTTTCCTGTTGTGAATGGAGAGAATATTCTGATAGGGATTATCAGTCCTGGTGATGTTGTGATTAAATTATTGCAGATCATTGAGGAAAATATGATCTTCCAACAAGAAGGTTCGACAGTGAAAAAGGTGAAAGGATTTGAAAAAGATTTAGAAAATGATGAAAGCCAGGTTGTTAAATTAGAGTATGAACTTGATGGTTCGGATTTGAACAAAGCAGGAGAAGCTTCAAGTCACTTAAAACAAATTTTATCGAAAATGGATCGTTATTCGGGAAGTTTTATGCGCAAAGTTGCAATTGTTACTTATGAAGCAGAAGTAAATGTTGTAATCCATGCTTATAGAGGAATCATGAAGGTGTGGATTAATCCAGAGTTTATTAAGATTGTCTTTGAAGATGAAGGGCCAGGAATTTCAGATATAGAATTAGCTTTGCAACCCGGTTGGTCAACTGCTACTGAGCAGATCCGAGAATTAGGATTTGGTGCTGGTATGGGGTTATTTAATATGAAGCGTTGGTCAGATGAGATGAAAATTGAATCGACCCCCGGTAAGGGAACGATAGTTACAGCGATTATTTATACATGCTAAGTTGAATTCAAAAAAGAGGTGACATAAATGAATATAAATGGATTATTGGAGAAAATACCTATGAAGGTAGTTGTTCGTGGCGATTTAGAACAGGAAGTCACAGGTGGATATATATCAGACCTTTTAAGTCACGTGATGGCAAATGGGCAAGAAGGAAATGTGTGGATTACACTTCAATCACATCAAAATATCATTGCAGTAGGTTCATTAATAAATTTTGCCGCAATCATCGTAGCTTGTGGAATGCCAATTGATAAAAATACAATCGAAAAAGCTGAAAAAGAAGGAATCACATTACTATCTACAGATGAAGGTATATATGAAATAGCAGGAAAAATCAATTCACTAGGAATTTAAGAGATGAAAGAATACCTTGCAGAAATGCATGTCCACACAGTACTTTCTCCCTGTGGTGATCTTTTGATGACACCATTAAATATTTTAGAGAATGCTAAAAAACGTGGAATTGAGATTTTAGCCATTACAGACCATAATTCTGCGGAAAATATGTCAATTATGTTGCAATTAGCAGAAGATTATAATATACACATATTTCCTGGAATGGAGGTCGAAACGCGAGAAGAAGTTCATCTTGTGACGATTTTCGATACATTAGATCAGGTACTAGCTATGCAAGAGATTGTATATAACCATTTACCACCAATAGAGAATGATGAAGATTATTTTGGCCCACAGTTGTTAACTGATATAAATGATGATTATATTGATCGAGTAAATAGACTTCTTGTTATTTCCACTTCCCTTTCGATTGAGGAAACAGTAGCAGAAGTAGAAAAATTAGGTGGTTTAGTGTATCCTGCTCATGTTGATCGGCAGAGGAATAGTATATTAACCCAATTGGGTTTTATTCCACCTGATTTAGAATTTACAGCTTTAGAAGTAACACCAAGATATTTTAAAAATAATGAGTCACATCCTTTCTTAGAGGGGTATTCGCTAATACCAGCTGCCGATGCCCATTTTTTGAAAGATTTACTTGGCTCGGTTATTTTCAGAATGGAAGAACCTACAGTTGCAGAATTAAAAAAAGCTCTCCTTAAGGAGAATGGGCGGAACTTTTATTGGAGGGAAGATTAAATGCGGGAGTTATCATTACATATTTTAGACATTGTTCAAAATTCTATTCGAGCAGATGCGAAAGAGATTAGAATTAGTATTGATATTAATACCACTACTGATCAGATGATTATTCTGATAAAAGATAATGGTTGCGGTATGTCTAATGAGATGATGGAGAAGGTGCTTGATCCCTTCACTACAACTAGGACAACCAGGCGGGTAGGTTTAGGACTACCCCTCTTTAAGGCTGCTGCAGAACGTTGTGATGGCGACCTGGTACTTCAATCCGAAGTGGGTAAAGGAACTACAGTGAGGACTTTATTTGGATTTAATCATATTGACCGAGCCCCCCTTGGTGATATTGAAGCAACTATTATTACTTTAATTCAAGGGAAACCGGATATTGATTTTATCTATCATCATCAATATGACGAGCTTGTTTATGATCTATCGACTAAAGAGATGCGGGAAGAATTAGAAGGAGTGCCTTTGAATCATCCAATGGTGTTGGATTTTGTTAGAAAGGATATTCAAGAGGGATTGGAGAATATGATGGAGAAGGGATTAACTTTCTAGTTGGGAGTGAAAGAGATGCCAAGACCACCGAAAGAACGAAGAGTAGAATATATTCCAGAAGTTAAATATTTTAAACCAGCTGGGATACCAATGCGTGATCTAGAAGAAGTTGTTGTAACTATTGAAGAGGTTGAGGCAATTCGCTTAAAAGATCAGGAGGGACTACAGCAGGAAGATTGTGCGAAAAGAATGCAGGTATCCCGTCCTACTTTTCAAAGGATTTTGATGGAAGCTAGAAAGAAAGTTGCTGATGCATTGATTCAGGGCAAAGCGATCCGCTTTGAAGGTGGAGATTATCGGCTTGCTGGGAAGAAGATGCGTTGTCGAAATTGTAAGGAAGAGTTTGAGGAGAGTAGTGGAGAGAATTGTCCAGAGTGTGGGAGTGTTATAGAGGGGTAGGTTAAAAATTGCTTAATACAATTTTATTTATGCTAAAGAAGACCAGATGAATGCATCTGGTTTTTTTACGTTGTTGGATCGTTTATATACGTTAATGACGATATTTCAACATCATACTAAGGGATATTTTGTATTTGTAAATGAAAAAAGAAGGAAAACTAATGTAAATTGACGAATATTATTATAGGGCTTTTTACCTAAATAATTAATAAATAAGTTTAAAGAATAAAATATGAAAATAAAAGAGTGGTTTTATATACAGAAGTTTTTTAGGTTTTTTGATGTGCTTTATATTTTTGATACTTTTAACGGCTAATTTGTGTGTTTTAGCTATAAAAAATGATGGAGGTGTTTTTGTGAATAGAGCTAAAAACGATGCAACCCTAAAAAAATTAGGTGATATTTATCAGTATTATATTGCACTTTTAGAATGCTTTAAAATGAATGAGAATGAGCGAATTCAAATTGAGGTTTGCGGAGATGTAAGCAAAATTTCTAAGAACGCATCTTTTCAAATGGAAGTAAAGCATCATATTGGTAATGATTTACTTGGCGAGAGAGATATAGATATTTGGAAAACCCTTAAAAACTGGGTTATAGAATATAATCGAATTAGTGATTTCAGCCAACTTATATTATTTACAACCTCAGAAATTACGGAAAATTCTTTATTTATGAATTGGAATGATAAAAACAGCTCTGAAAAACTAAAAACAATAAAAGCTATTGGTAGTGTTGTAAAACATAGAGAAAAAGATTTTAGAAAGTTATATAATGAGATCTTTTCTGAAAACTATGACGAAGGTATATTAGTAAATGTTTTGTCTAAGTTTGAGATTTTAACTAAGCAAGTGCAAATTGCTCGAATTGATAAGGATTTTAGCTTACACATAAAACATATTCCAGAAGTGAATAGAGAAAAATTTATTGCAGTTTTACTTGGCATAATTGTTGATAAGGTAAAAAATGAACCGCATTTCTGGGAGATTACATATAAAGATTTTGAACAGATTTTGCAGGAAACATCGTCATTATTTATGAAACCTGATGTGGCTCCATTACCTATTGAATATGCAGATTTAATTCCTAGTGTTGAAATCGAAACTGCACATCAAGACAAAGAATTTGTGAAGGCAATAAAAAAAATTCAGTATGATAAACAGATACCAAGAGCAATTAAGGACTATTGGCGAACTAATATGACCATCATAAAATATTACAGAAATAATCTTGGTTTTAATAAAAATTTATCTAATTATAGAGATAATTTAGGAAAAAAACTACAAAATACAAAAGAAACATTGAGGATTGATCATGAGGGGTCTGACCGTTTAGTTCAAATAAAAGAATCTAAAAAGTTATATAGTAGTACAATGGCTTGGGATGCAACGCCTTTTCAATCGGTTAATCCAAATCAACCTTTTTTCCAAAAAGGGATGATACATGAGATTGTTGAAAGCGGAGACTTTTCTTGGGATGTAGGTGATGAAAATGAGTATTAAATATTTGAAGATATTATCATTAAATCCATTTTTGATGGGAAAGATTTTTCAGAATTTTTTAGAGGGTTATGGTTCGCCGGTTGAGTTTAAACTAATATTCTATGTCTTGCCTATTATTCTTTATAAAGACTCAAGGGATAAACTATCAACTGCAAATAAGACAAGCCGAATTGATACACTGTTTGGAAAAAAATGTACTTATGGTGGAGATGAAAACTTAAAATTATCGGGGAAGGTGAATTTATCTGGTTTTTTGGAGCGTTTTGAAGAGTTAAAGGAACTGACAAAGACGACGCTTATAGTATTGTCAAATGAGGAAAAGATACAAATTGGAAATATGATAGTACTGAAGCAAAAGGATAAATACGACAAATATTATGGTAATATAAGAGCAACACTGAAAGCGGCTTATTATTTAGGAGTTATTCTCGCTAAGACTTCAACCGATAATTTGGATAATTTCTTGGGGGTGAGTGTTGCATGAAAAGCTATATAAGTGCCATAGTGATTTTTAATGAAAAGGGAGAAAAACGGTTTGTCGATTTTAAACAGGGCGTAAATATTATTACAGGTGACTCAAAAACCGGTAAAAGTGCTTTACTTGAAATAATAGATTATTGTCTTTGTAGTTCAAGATCTACCATCCCGAAGGGGAAGATTACAGAATTTGGTCATCTTTTCTGTCTTTTACTTGTTATAGATAATTATTCTCTAATTATTGCGAGAAGAAATTGGAAACATGGCGGTAAAATGTATATTGCTACTGAAAAGGTAGATTATTCATTTGAAAGCTTAGATTATAATTATTTTGCTGATAAAACATTTGTACTGTCTAAAACGGTACAATATACAATAGAGAATAAGCTTGGCTTGCAGGTATCAAATTTGGAAACTGATGACGAGAGTAGGAAAGATAAAAAAGCATCGCTTAGAAATATGATATCATATATGTTTCAGCATCAAAATTTGATGGCTAGTAAGTTTGCGCTATTTTACAGATTTTCAGATTATTATAAACGCAAAGATGTTATCGAGCAGTTTCCAGTTTTTGCAGGAATAATAGAGCAGGATTATTACAGTAGTCTTATTAAACTTAATACGTTAAAAAAAGATCTTAAAAAGTTACAGAAAGCCGAATTGCAAAACAAAGCTGTCACTCAAATTGCAAAGGAAAGATTTTTGCCAATATTGAAGAATTATTGTAACTATTCAGTCGAATCA
>JAGMES010000140.1 GCA_023128035.1 Halanaerobiales bacterium
AAGCTTCTGTTCTTTTATCGTTATACCATTTTGGTTTGAATATCTGTAATTCTTTATATAATTGTTCAAAAAATGGATTTCTACATCCTGTAAAAGACACACGCAAATATTTGTATTTATTTCTTTTGTTTGTAGAAACACATCCATCTCCATCAAACACACCACGTATAAATGAAGATTTAAATTCTCCCAATTCTAGTGTTGGCCATGAAATTATATAACTTTTCTTTTCGCATAAGCCATAGGCTATTAGCTGATTTATAATCCGAGGATCTCGTGTTTTGATACTAAAAACTCTATTTCCTTGTTTTGGCTGGTAACTATATAATTTCTTGCTTGGTGTTAGAATTTTATGAACTTGTTCTATTAGCTGAAAATCTTTAGAAGTTATATCTAATAATGTTCTTGTTCTTCCATGTTTGGGAGTATATATATTCCCGTCTGCCCAAATTAGACCCAATACATAAGCAGAGACGTTATCAATAGTCTCAAAAATATTATTATCAAGAACAATTTGACTATAACGACCACATAAAATTGAACAATATTGTTGTTTAGGTTTATGTGGCTTGTTAAATATTTTACCACAATACTTACATATTTGTTCTCTCATAATTCTTAATTCGATCAAACTATATTATTTTTTAAGGTTGTCAAATTGTTCTTTGGTTAATTCATCAAAGTTAATTATTGGCTTCTGCGCTCTCCCTGGTCCAAGAAAGCGCGAAAAGTATAATTTATATTCAATTGGATCTATTTGGGTAATTCCTAAACAATAACAAGTTAACGAGCCCGCTGAACTGCCTCTTCCTGGGCTGGATAGAATATCATTTCTCTTAGCTTCTTTAATAAGATCGGCTACTACTAGAAAGTAAGTAGGAAATCCCATCTTTATAATAACTTCTAACTCGTATTCTAATCTGTCTTTATATTCTTTAGTGCCTTCGCCGAAAAGTTTTTGAAATCCTTTCCAGGATTGTTCTTTAAGTTCTTCTATTGCAGATCTTCCTTTTGGCAAATCATAAACTGGCCAAATTGTCTTACCATAATTCCATTCTACATTACATTTTTTAGCTACTTGAATTGTATTTTCAAGAGTCTCTAATCCTCTAGGATATTCTTTAAACTTTTCTACCATTTCTTCGTAAGATTTAAAGTAAGATTCATTAGTATCAGATTCCATAGCTGTAGTTAATTTAACAATATTTTCGCGCAGCTTAAAATCTTCTTTGTTTACATAGTGAACATCATTAGTAGCTACAGGTATTGTGTCGGTTTCTTTAGCAATAGCAAAAAGAAATTCAGCTAAAGGCTTTTGAAAATTCAGTCCATGGTTTTGGATTTCGATATAAAAGTCTTCTCCGAATATATCTTGGAATTCATAAACAAAAGACTTAGCTTTTTCTACTGGGTCTTTTCCGCCGAAATCAAAATCTAGAAAGCATTGAGCAATGGTTCCAGACATACAACCAGAAAGAGCTAGAAGACCTTCAGAATGTTTTCTTAAAGTTTCTAAATCTATCCGCATACGATAATAAAAACCTTCTAACCAACCAATAGACGATAGTCTAAAGAGATTTTTAAGACCTTCTTCGTTTTTGGCTAACAGCGTAAGATGATAAGTCGGTTTAGCATTTTCTATCTTTTCTTTAAGAAGCATTGATTCTGGCGCAACATAAAACTCGCTACCTAGAATACTTTTAATTTTATATTTTTCGCAGGCTTTCTTAAACTTTAATAAATTTCCACATCTACCATGATCGGTTAAAGCTACAGCAGGCATACCAAGTTCAGAAGCTTTCTTAGCAATCTGTTCTACAGTACAAATCCCGTCCTGGAGACTCATATCAGAGTAACTAATGGGTGTGCAGATGAACAAATTGTTCATGCCGCACACCCTTGGCCTCTTCTTTCTTAATAATCATATTTAAACAGTGTCAAGTCGTTCTAATACTTTAAATTTTAACTTTGTTATTGGAACAATATCATCAGCACTCATTACTAAGTTTTCATGATGAGCAAATATAACTTTCGCATCATATAAAGTTTCTATGGTCTCTATACGATTTTGATCTTTTTCTTTGTCTACTGTAATTAATTCTATAGTAAGACGATGTTCTTTTCCTAAAAAGTGGCCACATCCTCTGTTAAAGAATAAAAGAGTTCCACTCATGTCACAATTATTATTAAATTCAAATCCTTGAGGGTTAATAGTTATTCCTGTAATGAGTGGTTCTTTTTGCCTGTCAATATAGAAATTGATGTTTTGAGTTCTTATAAATTCAGTCATTGTCCTTTCTCCTTTTGTATCATATTACTAGCTTTAGTTGATGGGTTTCTCGTAAAGTAGGAATACCAATATGATCGGCAAAACCATATTTGATAGCTTCTTTGGCACCTAAAAACCAATGATTGCCTTTCTCTTGTAACTTTTTATTGAATTCAGTCCAGTTCATTTTAGAACTTTTAATTATTTTCTTCATCCAAATTTCATTTTCGCGCAAAACTTCTTTTATCATGGAACTGGCTAATTCTATGTCTCCATCGATATCTGTAATTTGTAATCTATGATACATTAAGCTAGTCATACTACCTATGTAGCGCATTCCTGGAGTACCTAAAGCGAAGAGCATAGCTCCAGCACTCATAGCTTTCCCAATAGCCACTGTGATTATCGGTTTAGTTGAATTCTCTACCAATTCGCATATGGCAGCTAAAGAATCTACCGATCCGCCATAAGAATCTATATATATAGCGATAGCCTGTATTTGATCGTCACTTTGAAGCGAATTGAATTTTCTAAAAAATTCTCTAACATCTTCTTCAGAAAAATCATTAAGCCAAATAGTAGGCGATCCATCTCCAGAATTTGCTATTGGAGATATAGAAAATTCTGATATAGGTGCTCCATATTCTGCTAACAGTTGAATTTGTTTAGTCATTATATTCTATCAATTTCTCTTTGGTCGAATACATTTCTTAATCCTTTGTCTCTCAATTCGCCTCCCTCGATTCCGCAGCGATAGCATTGTAGTAATCTGTATAACCGCCATAACTGTTCCACTCCTGGCCCTTAGTTGCGTGATCGACATAGGGTGGACCTATAAACTATGAATTGAAAATACTATCCCAGTACAATATAGTTTATTATCTTCAAAAACTTTAAAAGTTTCATGAGGTATCTTTGTTTCGTAACCCCAAGAAGCAATAATTTCTTTATCTTTATTTTTTGGGCACCAGACAGCTTTAATTGTACTTGCTTGTTCTGAAGCCTTAATCCAATATTCACATCGAGAACATTCTTCTTCCGGTGGAGATAAGATTCCATCTTTTGTTAGATATATGGTTCCTCCGTCGTAACATCCGACTTCGTCATCAATTGCTCCGCAAAATTCAGCAAGGTCATCTGAAGCACCAAAAACTACTACAATTCCACAGTGGTTGGACGATCCAAAACCTAATTTTCTAAGAACTTTATCTTCTTCTCCTATTTTTATTCCGTCTATGGCTTTAGCTATACTTTTAATGTCCATTTTGGTTTTCCTTATGTTTTTTGCTAAATTTTTTCATATATTCCCAGACTTTAAGTTTCATATATTTTTCTTCTTCGGGATACTGGTTTAATCTAAGTAATGCTGAGGGATGTCTCATAATAAATACTGGTATCTTATTATATTTAAACCAGTTGCCTTCGAGGTCCTTCATCTTAGCCTTCGGTGTACTCAATACAGTTTTGGCAGAGGTCAATCCACAGCAAATAATTGTTTTAGGATTTATAATCTCTATTAACTTTTGAACAAAAGGCCAGCATTTAATAATTTGTTCTGCTTTGGGAGTATAATTCTGTTTACCACTATTTTCATTGGCAACAGGCCGGCAAAATAAAATATTACTTAGAATCATATCTCTATCTGTAGACAATTCTACATCAGGAGCTGCGAAAATTTTATCCAAGAGTTGTCCAGCTGGGCCGACCCAACAATTATTCTTTTCTTGCTCAATTTTGCCTAATGCTTCACCCAATAACAGTATGTTTGCTTTAGAGTTTCCTCTATAAATAATGGGGTGATTTCCTTCGTGTTCGGATAATGAACATTCAGTACACCCGTTGGCGAAACAAGAGATAAAATCCTCGAAGTTATTGGTTTTCAGTGAGTCTAAAGGGGTCATTGAGTTTTATACCTAACGTTGTTATACGAACTTTAAGAATAGGTTTGCGAGTTGATCCATCAATAGTTCGACTAGAAGATAAACTGGTAACATTTGTTAATATTTCTCTATCTTCCTTTAATGAATAAGCATTGGTATTATTATTCATTTTAATGATATTCCTGTGTATCGAGAGCAAGTTTAGAAAGTTGTTGTTCTTCTTTTTCAAACTTTTCTTTTTCTTCCCATAAAGCTTTTTCCATCTTGGCATAATCTTTAATATGAGGTTCTGCCGCGAAAAGAAATCCGCCCATACCTTCATCAGATTCACGCAGAAAGACTATGTTTTCTTCGCCTAGCTTTTTGGCCCACTCAAGAATCCAGTTTCCATAACTACCTTTTGTGATATCTCCCATGTTTGCTATCCAATTGGTTGCATATTGAGTAGCATCTTTTCCAATAGCCATAGCTGTTAGTCTATTTACATCATAAGGTAGTTTTGCTTTTACTTTTTTAAGTAGTTCTTTTACTCCTTCTTGACGCAAGTCAAGAATAAAACTACTTGACGATGAATTACTTACGAAACCAGTACGGATTTTCATAGAATATATCCTCTTTTTCTTTCCCTCTCAAGATAAGAAATAGCAAATTTTGTTGCTTCTGTTGTAATTTTATTGAACTTTTCTAGTTGTTCTTGTGTCTCTAGCCATTTTCTTTGTTCAAATATACAAGCTCCAAAACTACTGGGAGCATTTTCTTTATCTTTGTCGTCCATGTTTACTAGTTCGCTTTTCATTTTTCTCCATTTTTAGACAGTAAGTTTCCCACCAAGATTTACCTAGTAATTCTACTACAAAATATGCTTCAATAATTACATTGAATAAGCTTTTTGTAATATTTTGAATCTTTACCTGAGTTTTATTATTGATTTCAGCTGTTCCAGCTTTTATAGTAACATCTCTAAATTCTTCCATTGCGTCTGCGATTTGTAGAGTGCTGGACCAACAGTTCTTTTTATTATTTTCCATTAAGTTTTCTTCTTCTATAGCATATTTGTAATCTTCTCGTATTTCTTCGTCTACTTTTTCTAAAAGTACTTTGATTAAGTCTGGTTTTGCTGTAAGTCCGCAGGCTTCCATAAGGTCAAAGATTCTAACACAAACATCAATCCATTCCTCTGTTAAATTATCATAGTCAATAGTCAATTCTCTAGCTACAATATCAAAAGCTGCGTCACTTTCGGCTAGTTCTGTTATAATTAACATTAGTTTTTCAGCAAAGTTGTCCCATCCTGTATGAAATCCTTTTTCTTTTCGCCATTCTCCAGTAGCTTCGATTAATCTATTGACATCTCTAGCTTCAGTAATTTCTTTCCAATTTCTCATAGTGCCTGTTCCTTTGAAACCCACGGATAATCGACATGCTTAATCGTGTTGAACTGCTTTTTTAATTTCATGCCGAATGGCTTCTTGCCGAGGTCATATTGGCGTTTCCATTCTGCTAGAGCCCAGTTCCATGTAAAGCGAGTTACGCCGCAAGCCATCGCAAAATATGCTGTTTGGCAATTGTTTGGTTGTAATCGAATCTTATGGGCTCTGTGTATTTTCATTTAACTCTTTTAATAAATCTTATTCATAAATACAGTATTTAACGTTTCTAGTAACAAATCAAGGGTTCATAGTATCTCCAAAATAATTTTGTCTATGTCTTCTTCTAGTTGTGTCGATTTATTGATTTCTATCCATTTGGTATCTTTTATATAATTAGAAGTATTGGAATTTGGTTTTAGTTCAAGTTCTTCTAATTCTTTTCCGCCCAATACAAAGAGAGGTCGGGCATAATTAGGTTGAATAATTAGCCCTCTTAATGAAATAAAATTGTCAAGTGGGATAGCTTCTGAATATTTTGGTCCCCAATTAAGTTTCTTAAAGAGAGCTTTTTCCATTGCTTTAATCATAGTATGATATATAGTATGTTTAGTTTTGCTAAAAATTATATTTTCGGGTACTACTCTTATTTCTAAAGCGACAGAAGGTAAATCGAGCGTATTGGAAATATATTTATAAGTAAGTATTTCATATGGATTTTTAAAACTTCTCAGAACTATGACATAAGGGCTAATTATACATATATCTTTATCGAAACTAAAGAAACTTTCTTCTTCAAAATAAGTATGTTGTAAGGCTATATCTATGAACCATTGTAGGTCTCTATCTTCTTTAGTAAAATAATTTAAGAAGTGTTTTGTAGAAGAATAATTTTTTATTCCACCAAAATGTTTTTTGTCAACTCCTAAATGTTTCGCCATCAGATAAGTCCTCGGCTTTCTAAAATTTTATTGCGCAATTCAGTTGCTATTTCTGGATTTTCTTTTAACCATAATTTAGCAGCAGGTTTTCCTTGAGCAATATTTTCCTCATTATATTTGTACCAAGATGCGCTTTTCTGCATTAGACCGTCTATTACTGCAAAGTCAAGTGTTTCAGCTAAACTGTCTATGCCTTTGCCAAAGATTAAATCGAATTCAGCAATTCTTTTGGGTGGCGCAAGTTTATTTTTGACTATTCTTACTCTTGTCTTTTGGCCAACAATCTCATCTCCTTCTTTAAGGTCTCCAGTACGCCTAATGTCCAATCGCTGAGAAGCATAATATTTTAAGGCCAATCCTCCTGGGGTGGTTTCGTTCGATCCCCAGATAACACCTACCTTCTGGCGAATTTGATTTACGAAAATTACGGTACAACTCGACTCTCTTGTTCCTGGAGCTAATTTTCTCAAAGCTTTTCCCATCATTCTAGCTTGGGTTCCAACAAATTGTTGTTCCATGTCGCCATCTAATTCAGCTTTTGGGATAAGAGCTGCGATGGAATCGACAATAATCAAGTCTACCTCGTGAGATCTTACCATCATATCGACTATTTGAAGAGCTTGTTCTCCATAATCTGGTTGGGATAAAAGTAAATTATTTGTATCTACTTCTAATGATTCTGAATATAAAAGATCAAGAGTCTGTTCTGCGTCTACAAAAGCGCATACTCCGCCTTGTTTTTGACAGTTAGCTATAGCATGAAGACATAAACTACTTTTTCCTGCGCCTTCCCCGCCATACACTTCGATTATCCTACCTTTAGGATAGCCTCCAATGCCTAGTGCTTGGTTCAAAGCAATAGAACCTGTATCGATTACATTATCCCTTTCTGGTGTTGGTTTTTGGTTTAATGTTAAGACAGTACCTTTACCAAATTGCTTATTGATGGCAGCTTTTAAAACTTCTAATCTCTCTTTAGAATTTTCGTTCATTAAATGCTTCCTCTATTTTGTCAAAAAGTTTCTTTATTGATAGCTCATAAATATGGATTGGATAAGAATCGACTATTATTGAAGCTCCCCAAACCATCGAATATTTTTTATCGTTTTTAGGTTCTTTTAAACCATTTTCTTTAAAAAGGATATGATCCATTGAACAACGAGTTATTGTAAGAACATGTCCAGGGAGTTTTCCTTGTCCCTCAATAATTCTTTCGAGTTTATTTCTTGTTTTCGTCATCTAATCTTTTTTCTAATTCTTCTATGGCTACTGTGCGAAAAAATAAATATGCCGCAGACTTTAAAATTTCTATTGCTTCTTCTACATAAAGTTCCTTTGCTAAAGTTCTAGGAACTTTTGGTGTCTTTAGCTGAACTTTAGATAAATAATTCATTGTTTAGGAGTATGTTCAAAAACATTATGGAGATCAGGATCTGGTTTAATATCATCATCGCTTAGTGTATCTATCGCAGATATTAAATTTTCCGTTCCACTACTAATCTCTAAAGGAATTTTTGATTTCTTGTTCTCTAAGAATGCTTTCATAGTCATAATTGCCCTCTCTAAATCCTTTACTTCTCCTTCTTGTTCTATTAGTTTCCCAAGAAACCAAGTGGCTTTACGTAAATCTTCTATGCCGCCTTTTTTCTTTCTGCGCGTAACATATTTTATTATCGATCCATCTAAAAATCCTAGTTTTTGGCTAAGAATTAAATCTATTGGCTGGACTTCTCCAATATAATGTGAATCTTCATTGCCTGGGGAATTTTTCCAATGATTTGACACTTTAACTCTCCTTTACAATCTGTCTTATTATTTTCATTGCTTTTTCTCTAAGAGTTTCTATATTATTGTAACCTAAAGTGGACACTAAAGATTTAAGAGTAGTCTCTTTTACTTTTTTATTTTTATCTATTTTATATGTAAGAAGACTCCAGGGTGTTGTTTCTTTACATAAAGGGCAGCTTATGTCTACTTGCTTGTCGTTTTTGCCGAGTAATTTTGTATAATCGCTCATTCTAGTTGACCATATTTTCATACATTTAGGACAATAAACATTTATATGATAGTCATCTATAAAAACTGTATAATTATCATTAAATAAGAAACAGTAAGCTGATGTCGCACTATCCCAGTCGTTTAAGGTAAGTACTTTTCCATCTTCTAAATTTTTCCAGAAGAGACCTAAGTCGTCTATTGCTTTCTTTATTACATTTCCCCATAGATCTGTTATTTGATCGTTCGATAATATATCATCATAACTTGTTGTCATATTAATCCTTTATTTTGTCAAGTATTACTTTGCAACTTCTCAATAAAGCATAGGTTGAATTTTTTGAGGTTGCGTCTATTGTACCTTGGGGATAATTTTGTTTATAGACTACTCTTTTAATACCCGCATTGATTATCATTTTCGCGCAATTCAAACAAGGAAAATGAGTAGCATAGATAGTAGTATCGGCTGTACCGATACCATGATAGGCTGCTTGGACAATCGCATTCTCTTCAGCATGACAACAAAAACATTTGTCCAAATTTTCTCCACTTTCATGAGGAGAATTACATCTGGGACACCCACCCTCGTCGCAATTCTTAGCTCCTCTAGGAGTCCCTACGTACCCAGTAGAGATTATTTGTTTATCCTTAACAAGAACTGCTCCGGGGCACATACAAATACAATTGGCTCGCCCAGCTACAGTTTCAGCTATCTCCATGAAATATCGATCCCAGCTTGGTCTACTCATTATCTTCGTTTTCTATCTCTAGCAAAAACTCAGGTATGTCTTCTTCCTTGGCACTAGGATCAAGATCGATTTTAATATAAGCGTCAAGTTCAGCATGTTTAAGACTATTGTTAATGTCTTCATGGATACATTCTATGGCTTCGTCAATCATATTATCATTGTCTAAGTCAACAGTATATCCAAGGTTGACATATACTCTGCCTAATCTTTTCTTATTTTGCTTCGTCATTTTTGTCCTTTAATACTTTATATGTACGAATGGCAAACTGTTGATATAATGAAAAGTCTTCTTTTGTTTGAAGTTCTCTATTTTTAAATCGCTTTTCGAAAAAAGCTTCAAGCTCTTTTAGGTTCATAGATTCTATAGGAATATCTTTTCTAGATAAACAAGTTTTAGCAAATTCAATCGCTAGAGCCCATCCTCTTTCTGTAGGTTTAAACCTAGCTATAGGAGAAGGACAAAGGCTACTTTTATCAACAAAATGTGGATCTAAAGATTTAGATCTATAAAGAGTTTTTTCTGTTATATTACTCATCTCACTATATACAAGAATTTTATGTCCTTCAAAATTAGTACAATTTGAATATATAATTTCAGCTACTAAAGCTTTTCCAACTTGATAAGTTCTTTTAATTTTAAACTTTTCTGGATCTGGGGAAAATATTTTTGTGGATTTAAGTTCTTCACCTTCATAGCAACAACAGCTACAACCTCCACCAAACATGCCAGGCATTCCCATTATTTAACTCCTTTTATATTTAATGATATACAGTCTTCTAAATTCCAATCTTTAAGAAATCTGCCAATAGAGTTATATTTTCCTATAGTCTTAACTACATCCTCTGAAGTAGGTTTCTTAGGCATATTTCCGTCGGGCCAAATTTCTTCTTTAGTAAGAGCAACTGACCCCCCAAAAGAAAATTCAAATCTTTCTCCAGTATTATTATTAGTAGTTATCGTAAACATTATTTCTTTCCTTTGTTGTTGTAGTATCTAAAAATCTAATAATATCAGGAGCATCCGCCTGAAGTAGACCCACAAGAAGTACACACATAACAAGTCCCTGCTCTCATAGTTAGCCCACCACAATCAATACAAGGCGGTCCTGAAATATCTTTTGTTGGTTGAGCAAGCTGACTAAAGTTAAGTTTAGTATCTTCTTCGTTTTCTATTTCTTCTTCTGATGAAAATCTTCTCTCTAACCATCTAACTATATAATCAAAGAGTGAAGTCGCAAAGGGAAGTTCTTTGTTAGCTGTCATTCCTGCTGGCTCAAATCTAGTCTGAGTAAACTTATCTATTAAACTTTTTAGAGGGACACCATGTTGTAGCGCGATAGAAAAATTTGTTGCCCACCCGTCCATCACTGCCTGCATTGTGCTTCCAGCCTTTTGGGTAACAATAAATACTTCGCCCAGTTCACCATTTTCATACATTCCTGCTATAATATATCCTTCGAATCCTCCAATATCAAACTTATGTATTAAACCATGTCGTGTATTAGGAAGTTTATGTCTAAGAGCAATTTGTTCAACTTCTTCTATTTCTATATCTTCTTCTTCATCTTTGTTTTTGTCAGTTAGGGGCTGCATTCCTTTAGAACCATCTCTATAAACAGTGATAGATTTTAAACCTAATTCCCAAGCATACATATATGCTTTTTCTATATCTTCTACGGTACAGTCTGCCGGTAAATTTATAGTCTTACTTATACTGCTCGATAAATTATTTTGTGCGGCTGCTACCATTTTAATATGGTCAAGCCAGTGAATTTCATTTGCGGTCTTGAAGATAGCTTGTTGGTCTTTAGTAAGATCGCTTAAAGCTTCTTTAATTGTTAATTCTTTTGCGGCATAACCCTTCGAAAATTTATTTAATTTTTCGGTTACACACTTAGGAGCAATTTCTAGTG